>CALCCH010000001.1 GCA_937899855.1 uncultured Saprospirales bacterium
AATGGAGAAGAAGAGAAAATCCACGTCCCACCCGGATCTTGAGTCCCAAGGGTGAGATGATTCCCTTAGGATACATTATTATGCAGTACGCTGCACAATCGCGCCGACCAGTGAGAGCTTACAAGCGCTGGGCCGACCGCATCCCCAAAGTTTATCAAAAATACCTTGCCACCGATACCCAGTCACCGCTCCCTTCCTTGGAGGCTGATCCGGCTTGCTTAGGTTTACTGAAGCATTATCACAGCTTGGCTCCCATGTCGATGGAGGCCAAAAAGCCCATTTTTTTACTCAAACCTGCCGATGGTGCCATTGGCGCCCACATGACAGCGGTAAACAGCAGCTATGCTGACTTTGAGCGGGTGACCGACAGAATTCAGCGGGAAATGGAGGCTCACGCCCCCACGGTTGAATAGCACCTACCCCAACACCTCCAAAAACTCATTCAGCATCATCGCCGTGGCTCCCCACACCACCCGGCCCTCCACATTGAAATACGGCACGTTTTGGAGCGTAAGGCGCTCGGACAGGGCGATCTCCGTCCGTTGGCGGCTGGCGGGGTCGCGCAGCAGGGACAGGGGGACCTCAATGATTTCTTGGACTTCGCTGGGCTGGGGTACAAAATCAGGGGTGTAGTCGAGGGTACCGATGAAGGGGTGCACCATAAAATTGCTGACGGGAATAAAAAGCTCGGTCAGTCGGCCCAGTACTTCGACGTCATCGGGCTGGATGCCCACTTCCTCCTGGGCCTCGCGGAGGGCCCCATTGGCCAGGCTACCGTCGGAAGGCTCGTAGCGCCCTCCGGGAAAGCTGATCTGCCCCCCGTGACGGTCGTGGGGATTGCTCGCCACCCGTTGGATGAGCACCAGGTGCCATTCGGCCGCCTTGGGATACAGGGCAATCAGCACGCAAGCCACGCGGGCGTCATCGGCCGAGAGTTGGTATTTGCCCCGCACAGCGTGGGCCATCCGGTACTGGGCAGCGGGGCCGGGGAGGGGTGCGCGCAATCGTTCGACGAGTTGCGGAATGAGCTTTTCCATACACTTTTGTTGTATCCAACACAAAAGCCCTGGCGATGTTTGCGTCACCAGGGCTTTTAGCGGAGGGTTCGGAGGGGCTTACTCCTTATTCGACACTTCGAGGTATTTCTGCAGAGCCATGGTCATCGATGGGATATCCGGCATGGGGGCCAGGATATTGATGGTCAGGCCCCTTTCTTCCACCGCCCGTTGGGTCCGCTTGCCGTACACGGCCATCCGCGTTTCGTTTTGCTTGAAATCGGGGAAGTTTTCGTAAAGCGAAGTGATGCCCAGAGGGCTAAAGAAAACCAGGACGTCGTAAGTGACGTCCTCCAAATCCGAGAGGTCACTACTGACGGTGCGGTACATCAGGGCATCCTTCCATTTGAAGTCGAGCTCGTCGAGAAAATCACAAACCTCCTGGCTGCACAAATTGGAACAGGGCAGTAGAAAATTTTCCTTCTCCCGGTGCTTCATCAGAGCGGGCTTGAGGTCGGTGATTTTGCGTTTTCCCGCAAAGACCTTGCGCTTGCGGTACACGATGAATTTTTGCAAGTAGTTGGCAATTGCTTCCGACAAACAAAAATACTTGGTATCCGCCGACATCTTTATCCGCATCTCCTCACAAATCCGAAAGAAATGGTCAATCGAATTTTTGCTCGTAAATATGATCGCGCTGTACTCGTCGGGGCGAATCCGCAGCTTGCGGAACTCCTTCGAATCGACCCCCTCCACGTGGATGAAAGGGCGCCAGTCGATCTGCAAACCGTATTTTTCCTCTAGCTTGTAGTAGGGAGAACGCTCAGGCTTGGGTTGTGAGATGAGGATGGTTTCAACTTTCTTGTGGACTTCTCCTATTACATTACCATTAGCGGCCATCAACATATCTTTTTTTTAAGAAATCAATAGGCTCCAGCCTGCAAAAGCAGCAAGAATTTGACTAATACAATGGTAGGAGCGATTTCGACGGTGCAAAGGTACATAAAAAAATGAAACTTGTGCAGGCTTATGTAACGGCTCGCAATTAATAGACTGCGGATGATCCGAAAACCGTAAATTAGTAAGATGCTACCGCTGGTAAAGTAGAACAAATAGCGCGGTAAGTCTCCCGGACCGTAGGCCATCAGCAGGTCGACGGGGAGCAGTGTGATGCCCAGCACGATATTGAAAATGGCGATGGTAAAACTGTACTGACGCAGCTCTTTTTCCAATGGAAATACGTAGGCGATGATGCGCAGCACGCTGTGCTTGAGGGTGAAAATGGCCGCCAGCCCCAGGGTACACCAAGCGAGCGTTCGCCAGTGCTGATCGGTGGGTATCCCCAGGACGCGCAGGCTTAGGTAAAGAAAGAATCCACCACTGAGAAAGTAGAACAGGTAGAGCGCCAGGAGTGGAAAACTCATGAAGGACCCCTGCTCGCGCTGTTTGAGCCTCAGGATGTTGTCGTTGAGAAAGGACCGATAGACCTGGCTCACCAGGGGCTTGTACAGGGTGATCAGAATGGTGACCAACAGGAGCAAACCAATGCTGACCCAGAATAGGAAATTGCCGTTGTGCTTGGCCTTAGGCGCTTGGGGTTGGAGGAGGGGAGAAGGAGCGGCTCGTTCCTTGGCACTCCACTGCCCCTTGGATTGGGGGACTTCAAAAGGGTTGGCCCCCGCTACCCCGCTGGATTCGGTCGGGGTGCGCGCCGTAGAGGCGGGCGTTCCCACCTCAAAGGGATTGGCACTGGTCACGGGTGCTGCCGAGGCGGGGGGCGCTGTTTCGATCGGACTGCTTTCGGCGGCCGTCGGGGGGGGAACTGAGCGGCGGCTGCGGATCGGTGCCCTCGGGGTGTCGGTAGTGGGGAGGGGAGAAATGGTAGCTCGCTGGCGGCCGCGGGCGACTTCAAAGGGATTGCCTTCCGTCCTTGCTGGCGGCGGAGTCACCGCGGCAGGTGCGGACTGCCGCCCGGGCAGCTCAAAGGGATTCTGACCCGACTGTGCCCACAACGGCTGGCTGCTCATCAGCCAAGCCAACATCCAAATGCCCATCTTGATTGTCTTCCCGTCCATCGTGCGGTAAAAATACATTTTCCTAACCAATTCCCCAGCCCTTTTCGGGGCGCTTCTCCCGATCGGGACAGCGTTCCTTTAGGCGTCCGGTACTTCTCCACAATCCAGGAATTCTCCCTGAAATATTAGCAAGATGGCTTTCGAAAAACGCTGCTTGCCCACTCCGGTAAATCGGATGTGGCCGTGAAATTTACCCAGTCGCCTACGTCGGACGACCAGGCTGAAGGTGCGGCTGGCCCCGGGGGCGAGGGGGCGCTGATCGTAGTCGGGTTGGATCCAACCCACTCCCGCGATCGACCACAGGTTAAAATCGATGGTGTCGGTGCTGACGTTGGTAAAGGTGTAGTTTATTTTGATTCCATTGGGGTCCCAGCAAATTTCTCCCAATTTGCGGCAGGGCTCGGTGACCATCAGCATCGAGTCCCTCACGGGGCAGTGCTCCTCCAGATGGGGAACGTGGTGGAAGGAACAGTCGTGAAAGGGGCTGGCCGGGGGGGCTGGAGGTGGGGAAACCACGTGGTGCGTGGTGGACTGCCCCCGCCACAGCTGTTGGATGGCTGGTGTATCGCTAATTTGGATGTAGAGTAATAGTACAAGGTGAGTAAACAAACAACTGTATAGACAACTCAATAAAAAGTTTTTCATCGGTGGCTGGTGCGCTTGGTGAGCGCTTTTTAAGGTGGATAATGGTCCCGACGGCAGCCCTTGGGACCACCGCCGGGACGGATTTTATTCGATTACGGTACCCTGTACCGTCAGGACGATGGGGCTATCCTGGCGATTGGTACTGACCTTGACCGTCTTGCGGAAGGGACCGGGTTTTTTGGCATTGTAAGTTGCCGTGATGGTGGTACTTTCACCGGCCCCGATCGGCCCCGTATCGTGTTGGGCGGCGGTACACCCGCAGGAGCTTTTGACGTCGGTGATCAATAGGATTTCCGAGCCCGTGTTGGTCACCACAAATTCGGCAGTTTGGGGCTGACCTTGGGCGATGTCACCAAAATCGTGGTTGGTACGGTCCCAATGGAGCCCGTTGTCGTAGTTGGATTGGACGAAGGCAGGGGCCGCGTCGGGGTAAAAATCGGGGGTAGGGGCAAAGAACAGGGGAAGGAGGCCGAGGACACTCCACAATAGCATTTTCATAAACGAAGGTTTGATTCCGGTAAGGTACCGGAAGAAGTTGAAGAAAAAACTTCGGCCGAAGCGGGTTTGTAATTTCAGCGACCGTACCTGAGCTCGGGTACCACGGGCTCCAGCGCGGCCAACTGACGGTGTAAAGATAGGGGCAGTCCCAGGTCAGCCCTGTTAATGAAGGCCCAATAATTGTTAACGACCTGTTAACGGTATTTCGACTGGACCGCAATCGCAGTAATTTGTACCTTGAAAGGGCGTGGGAAGCGCAACGTCGTTCTTCTTCGCCCGTAAAAAAAGCCTGGAATCCGGTATCCGTAAGTCCGTGAAAAACTAATGTCTTGAAGAATAGCATCATCCGTCGCGTCGTAATCTTAGGGGCCCTCGCTACCATCGGTATCATGGGAATCCAGACCTATTGGGTACTGCAAACCTGGGACATCAAGGAAAAGGAATTTCACCAAACGGTATACATCGCCCTGCAGAACGTGGCCCTCGAACTGGCCGAGGTCAACGAAAGTACCCTTCCCTACGAAAACCTCATCAGCCAAACCTCTTCCAACTATTACATCGTCAATATCAACGACGAGATCGATGCCAACCTACTGGAATTGTTCCTCCGTCGGGAGTTCCAGTCGCTGGCTCTGGAAACGCCCTTTGACTACGGCATTTACGATTGTTCGAGTGGAGAGATGGTATACGGCGACTACGTCTCCTTCGGGGTGGCCACCAAAGACGGTATGGAGCTCGGGCGGCAATTGCCGAAATATGCGGGGCTGGATTACTACTTCGGGGTGCGTTTTCCCGACAAGAAGAGCTACCTCCTCGGTACCATGTGGCTGATCGTCTTTTTCTCGGGGCTGCTCTTTTTGGCCATTCTGTTTTTTATCTACTCCATGTTCGTCATCCTGCGGCAAAAGCGCCTGTCGGAGATGCAGAAGGATTTTATCAACAACATGACCCACGAGTTTAAAACGCCCATCTCCACGATCGGCATTTCAGCCGACGTGTTCATCAACGATCCCGACATCCAACAGAGCGATCGCCTGAGCCGCTACGCACAGATCATCCGCGATCAAAACCGGCGGCTCAACGGGCAAGTAGAAAAAGTCCTCCAACTGGCGCGTATCGAACGCGATAATTTTCGCCTCAACCTCGAACGCCTCGACCTCCACGACCTGCTGCGCAACATCATCCAAAATACCGAAGTCAACGCCGCCCGTCAAAACGGCGTACTCACCAGCAACCTCCTGGCCGACGAAGCCATCATCGAAGCCGACCGGACCCACCTGACCAATATCCTGTACAACCTCCTCGACAATGCCCTCAAGTACTGTCGCGACCAACCCCTCATCCACATCCGCACCGTGGAAGAGGACAAGCGCATCGTGCTGTCCATCAGTGACGAGGGCCTGGGTATCCCCAAAGAATACCACTCCAAGGTGTTCGACAAATTTTACCGGGTACCAACCGGCAACGTTCACAACGTCAAAGGCTTTGGGCTCGGACTCTTTTACATCAAAAATATCTGTGATGCCCACGGTTGGCGCATTCACCTCGACAGTCAGGTCAATGAGGGTACCACCATTCGCATCTATATCCGCCGGCCCGCCGTTGTACGCAGTTGGCGCTGGACCCTCTACCAGTGGTTTCCGCAATTCAAACCTTCCTCTCTGGAGGAGTAAAACCAATTTGATGAAAGCACATCTCCTCTACGTAGAAGACGACGAAAGCCTAAGCTTCGTGACTCGCGACAACCTGGAACTACAGGGCTACCAAATCACCCACTGTAGCGACGGACGGCAGGCGCAGGACCTCATCGGAGTGCAGGACTTTGACCTTTGTATCCTCGACGTGATGCTGCCCGAAGTCGATGGTTTTACCCTCGCCCAAAAAATCCGCGCCCAAAACGCCGAGGTCCCCATCATCTTTCTCACCGCCAAATCCCTCAAGGAGGACAAAATCCGCGGGCTCAAACTCGGTGCCGACGATTACCTCACCAAGCCCTTTAGCATCGAAGAGCTCATCCTCAAGGTCGAGGTCTTTCTCCGCCGCAGCAAATTCGTCCAACCCCCTACGCTCCCGCAGCACTACCAACTGGGCAAATTCGAATTCAACTACAAAAACCTCACCCTCACCAGCGGCGAGCAATCCCGTACCCTTACCCAAAAGGAAGCCGACCTGCTCCGCTACTTTATCGAAAACGCCAACGAAGTGCTCAAACGCAACACCATCCTCCAATCCGTATGGGGCGACGATGACTATTTCCTGGGGCGCAGCCTGGACGTGTTTATCTCCCGCCTGCGCAAATACCTGCGCGAAGAGGACCGCGTGGCCATCGAAAACATTCACGGGGTGGGCTTTCGCCTCAAAGTGGAGGAGTTGGGCTAATGGAGCCGCCACCCCGGACCAATCAAATGCGAGTGAACAATTTCGTGTAATGTTCTTAATGCAACCGGGTTGCGGTTAAAAATAATTTGCTTATCTTTGTGGTATTATTGTATTCGAGAAATAATACATATGATCAGATCGCAAAAAGCCGTTACGGCGGATGCCGAGCCCGTCTCAAATTGGGCGATTGGTACGGAACCAAACATTCTGACGCGCATTCACGACCCGGAGATTAACATCGCCATTCAGGAGAGAGCAATCAGCCCTTTGGCCCATGAGGTCAGTCGTTTGCTCGATGAAAACATCGGGCTCAAGACCAGCGGAGACATCAGTACGATCGTCGACGCAATCACCAAGGCCCTTCCCCCCAACAGTTCCCCTCTGATCATTCAGGACATCCACACCCTCCTCCTCCATTTTCGGGAGGTGGTACAGGTAGAGCAGTTTCGATTGCTGCTGGCCACCGTCAACACCAACATGTGTAGAAAATTCCACACCGACATCAATGATGTACGCTTGCTTTGTACCTACAGTGGTCCCGGTACTTTGTGGCTTACGAACGATAATATCAACCGCAGCGCCTTGAGCTCCTACGCGGACAACGATTCCATCGTATTGGAAGAATCGGAGGTCCGGCAGGCCAAAACGGGGGCGGTGGTGTTGTTGAAAGGGGCGATCTACCCGCAGGAAAAAACGAGTGCGGTGGTGCACCGTAGTCCCACCATTGAAGAAAGCGGCGAAAAGCGGCTTTTGCTAAGAATTGATACCAATGAAGCTTTAAACCTCTGGATATGATCCCACAGACCTTCGAAGAATGGAAAGACTGCATTGTCAACGATTGCAGCATCAAATTGACCAAAGCCTTTGCGGAAAAGCGCTTGAGCGTTTACGAAAATCGCAAGCACCCCGAGACCCGAAAATTCGTGGAATTGTACGGGGAACAATATCTGAATAACATTATTTACTGGTTCAAAAAAGTCTCTTGATGACTGCAAAGAAACTTCCCGTAACGGTTTTGAGTGGTTTCCTCGGAGCAGGAAAAACCACCCTACTCAATCACGTACTTCACAACAAAGAAGGCTTAAAGGTGGCCGTCATCGTCAACGACATGAGCGAGGTCAACGTCGACGCCGAATTGGTGAAAAGCGAAAATACCCTCTCCCGCACCGAGGAGAAATTGGTCGAAATGAGCAATGGTTGTATCTGCTGTACGCTGCGGGAAGATTTGATGATTGAGGTGGAGCGTCTGGCGAAGGAAGATCGCTTTGATTATCTACTGATCGAAAGTACGGGAATCAGCGAACCCATCCCCGTGGCGCAGACTTTTTCCTTTGTGGATGAAGACAATGGCATCGACCTATCCCGATTCAGCTATATCGACACCATGGTCACCGTGGTGGACACCTTCAATTTTTTCAAAGACTTTGGTAGCCCCGAGACCCTGATGGACCGAGAACTGACCGATATGGAAGGCGACCACCGGACAATTGTTGATTTGTTGACGGACCAGATCGAATTTGCCAACGTCATCATCCTGAACAAAACGGACTTGGTGACTCAAGAAGCCTTGGGGGTCATGAGAGCTGCCATCCACAAGCTGAATCCCTCCGCCCGCATTCTGGAGTCGACCTTTAGCAAGGTGGCTCCCCAAGAGATCCTGAACACGGGTTTGTTCGACTTTGAAGAGGCGGAGCAAAGCGCGGGTTGGCTGGAAGAACTCAACAAAGACGAGCATACGCCCGAAACGGAAGAGTACGGGATCGGTTCTTTTGTTTATCGAAGCAAGAAGCCATTTGATCCCGTGCGGTTTTGGCACTACGTACAGCACAGATTCCCGAGCAACGTCATCAGAAGTAAGGGAATGTTTTGGTTGGCGTCCCGCCCCGATCAAGCCCTGATTTGGGGGCAGGCGGGAGGTTCCCTAAAGGCCGATAGTGCCGGTGTGTGGTGGAGTAGCATGCCCCACCACGAGCGCATGCGCTACCTGGCCTTTGTCGAGAATCAGCACCTGATTGAGGACGGATGGGACCAAACGTTTGGGGATCGCAATAACGAAATTGTGTTTATCGGGCAGGATATGGACGAGGCAAAGATAGTGGTGAACCTCGATGCTTGCTTGGCCACGGAAAAAGAACTCGCCACGCAGCGGTGGAAAAAGGGCTACGACGATGAATGGCCCGTACAAAGGGCCTACGCGCTGAGATAAGGGAATTCTCGCTCCCGCTTGTTTGCGTCCTTCTTGCGTCCTTCAATTCGCAATCGAGGCCAGTACGGTCTCCACCGTGGCAAAAGACTCCTGCAGTTTGGGCTTGGTTTTGGCCATGACCCGCAGCCCCGTCATCAAAGTGTACAGCAATGAGGCCAGGGTCTGGGAATTTTTGTCCGCAGAAATCTGTCCCCGGTTTTGTCCCCGTTCGATAAAGCCGCGGAACAACGCCTCCGTCTTGCGCTGGTGGCCCGCGATGATCCGCTCCAATTCCGCATCCATCGGAACCAACTCAATCGTCGTATTTACGATAAAGCAACCCTTGCCATCCGGATCTTGGCAATCGTCGGAAATGATTTTTTGGAAAACGCCCCGCAGGCCCGTAATGGTATCTTCCTGCGTGCTCAAAAAAACCTTCAAGCCTTCGTAATTGATTTCGCGATACCACTGAAAAGCACGGAGGTACAACTGTCTTTTACCCCCAAAAGTATGGTAAATACTCGCATTGCTGCTGCCCAGGAAGGCGATCAGGTCCGCAATGGAGGTATCGTGATACCCTTTTCGCCAGAAGAGCAGCATAGCTTTCTGGAGCACCTCCTTTTCATCGAATTTCTTCGCTCTCGGCATGCCGAACCGTTTGTGGCCAAAAAGGTAAAAATAGCACACCCCGAGTGATTTCCCAGTGCTCAGTCGAAAATTTTCGACCGCCCGCGATTCGAATTGACGTAAAGGCTGAGTAGAATCGCCGAGCCCGAGATGAGGGTCATCAGGGTGCCGGGGAGAAAGTGGACAAAGCCCCCCAGGTCGAGAAAGAGGAAGTAGCCCAAATCGGCCAGCCCCCCGACCAGGGCCGCCAGCCAGAGGGCCGTCCGGTTGCGTTGCCAAATGAGAAAGGCCGCAATAAAGGTAATCAAGCCAATCCATAGCAGGTTGAAGCCATGCTGGCTGATGATGGCACCGGAGGCTGCGGGATAATCCCGTTGCAGGCTGGCCGGGTCTACGGCGTCGGCAATTCCTCCGACAGCCGCCGAAATGTCGCCAATACTGACCTGATACATGGTAATGCCACCGGCAAAGATGTGGACGGCTCCCCAGATGAGCCAAAGTAGGGCGATGAGCTTGAGTAAGTTGTGGGCGGTGTTTCGATTCATTTTGAGAAGTTGAGCTGTGATATTGGAGCAATCGCTCCAATACAAAAGTAAGTATTTTAGAGCAATCACTCCAAAATAATTTTTGCCCCCGTTTTGGACGAGGTCCACTAAACTTAACCAGCGGCTAAACGTTGTCTACCTGAATGTCATCAAATCAAAATTTAGCATCATGACCACACTACAAGCCGGCGATCCGGCCCCCGCGTTTAGCGGCCTCAACGAGCAAGGGGAAACCATCCGCCTCGCCGATTTTCAGGGAAAAAAACTCGTCCTTTTTTTCTATCCCAAGGACAATACCCCCGGTTGTACAGCCGAGGCCTGTAACTTGCGCGACAACTACGAGGCCCTGACCACCGCGGGCTATGCCCTGCTGGGCGTTAGTGCCGATAGTGCCCGCAAGCACACCAACTTTATCAACAAATTTGACCTGCCCTTTTCCCTCATCGCCGATACCGAGCGCGAAGTCATCGAAGCTTTTGGGGTCTGGGGGCCAAAGAAGTTCATGGGCCGCGAATTTGACGGCATCCACCGGACTACCTTCGTGATCGACGAAAAAGGCATTATCGAAAAAGTCATTAGAAAAGTAAAGACGGGAAATCATACCGCCCAAATTCTGGAGGCGACCGAAGAGACTACCGGATAGTATTAAATAAGGCCAGAAATACCATGGCGACTTTCATGGAGGTACCCAGCTCCTCGTCCAGTTCGTCGACGATGATCCAGTCGCGGGGATCGCCTTCCCAGCGGGTGTAGACGTGGAAGTCGCCACGGGTACGCTCCCGTACGATCCACTCGTCGCGTCGATTGCCCCAACGGCTTTTAAAAGTCAAGCTGACGGTGTTGGCAGTGACCTTCCACGCTCGGGCATCGTTGTTCCACAATTGACGCATGGTAATGACCTCGTTGTTGGGGCCTACCAATTCCCAGCGGCTGGCATCGTCGGTAAAAACGGTGCTGATGTAGCCCCTTTCCTCCCCAATTTGGTAATCCCAGACGTTCCAATCCCCCCGTTGTTGCCAGCGCATGCGCAGCTCCCCACTGGCGTATTCTTCATCGTCCTCGGTGTAAAAGTCCCACTCTGAGAAATCGTCGCTCCAGCGGCTGGCTACCCCCGTGAGGTAGGGTTGGGCGCTGAGGGCACCCTGGATCATCAAAATAAAAACGAGGAGTAATTTACTGTTCATATGGCTACGCAATTGGCCGATGGGAAAAGATGGACTAAGTCATTATTCAATGCTCGACAGGGAAAAATTATTGTCGGAGTAGGGGGGGGAGAAAGAAAAATGGCCGACCCAGGGTACAGATCGGCCATTTCGGGGGCACGGACGGGAAGCCTCCTAGAAGGGCAGGTCGTCCGTTGCGGTTGCCGGTGGTTCGTCGGCGGCGGAAGGGAAGTCACCCGCGGCGGGGGCAGCGGGGGCGCTGGCGTTGCCCGCTCTTTCGATCCGCCAAGCATCGAGGTTGGTGAAATAGGAGGTTCGACCCTCCTTGGTGTATTCCCGACCGCGGAGGTTAAAGGTCACTTTGATTTGCTCCCCTTCGTTGTAGGGATCAATTTTATCACAGTTGCCCTGCACCAGTTGGAATTTTACAATCTGGGGGTAAGCACCATCTTCCACTTCTAAAACGAATTCCCGTTTCTTGAAACTATCGGTCACCTGAGTGGTATCAAATTTTTTGTACAGTTTACCTTCTACGTCAAAAGCCATGGATAAGGAGATTAATTGTTGAGAATATTGAATACCCTCCAAAAGTACGAAAAACTTTGGAGGGCATAAAAAAAATAGTGCCGGACCCGGTAGGTAGGAGGGAGGTCGATTGTCCGGCACTGTGAGTTTAGTAAAATACCTAGGTCTGGCTAAGTAGGTACTTCCATAAGTTGATAAATATCCGTGGGCTGTGTACAGATGACGGCACGGTTGCCCCGAATGGCAATGGGGGCTTTGATGAGTTCGGGATTGCGAGCCAGTACGTTGAGCCAGCTCGTTTTGTCGAATTCCCGGCCACGGATGTGTCTTTGATAGAAGGGGTGGGCTTTGTTGAGCAGCTCCTTGGGATGAGCGTCGAGAGCCCGTAGAATCATTTGCCAACTGGTGTTGGTGGAGGGCGTTTGCCCAAAGGCGAAGGTCTTGAGATGTTTCGTCAGACCCTTGGCGTGGGCCACCGTCCGGCGGTGGTCACTTGAGTTGTGATGGTAATATATTAATATTTCGCGCTGGTGCGTTTTCATGAGTTAAAGTTTCGCACAACAAAGTTATAATGATACAATTTAAGTTTTAAATGTTAAAAATCCAAATTTTATTTTAAAGCGGTCAAATGGTGCCGATCATTTATTCTTCAAAATCAGTAGCGGCTACCTCAAAAACGGGGCCCGCAACCAGTCGTCGCGGGCCCCGTCAAGCTAGGCTAGTCCCGATGGGGGCATCCATCAATAGGCTCGGGCAAACAAGACCTTTTGCGCCGATGGCGCTCCGGTCAGGATACACTTTCCGGGTGCTGGATGTGGATTGTCCAGGGGAATACAACGGATCGTGGCTTTGGTCAATTCTTTGATTTTGACCTCCGTTTCGCTCGTACCGTCCCAGTGGGCGTACACGAAGCCTCCCTTTTGATCCAGCACTTCCTTGAACTCCTCCATGCTGTCGACACTGCTGGTGTGTTCGGCGCGGAAATCGAGGGCGCGTTGGAACAAGTTGGCCTGGATGTCTGCGAGGAGTTGGGGAAGGTAATCCGCCACCCCGTCGATGGCGAGGAAGGACTTTTCCTTGGTATCGCGTCGGGCTACTTCCACTTGGCCCTTTTCCAAATCGCGCTTGCCGATGCCTAGCCGAACGGGAATGCCCCGCAGTTCGTGCTCGGCGAATTTGAAGCCCGGCCGCTTTTTGCGATCCTGATCGTACTTGACGGTGATACCCTTGTCGCGCAGGGCACGGATGATCTTTTCGGCCGCCTCGTCGATGGTGGCTTCGGGTTTGGGAATCGGTACGATGACCACCTGGGTGGGAGCCAACTTGGGCGGTACGATCAAACCATCGTCGTCGGAGTGCGTCATAATCAGGCCCCCCATCAGGCGGGTGGATACCCCCCAAGAGGTGGCCCAGACGTGTTCCCGCTTTTGATTTTCGCTCAGGTAGGTGACGTCGAAGGCCTTGGCAAAATTTTGACCCAGAAAGTGGGAAGTGCCGGCCTGGAGGGCGCGGGCGTCCTGCATGAGGGCTTCGATGGTGTAGGTATCCTCGGCCCCGGCGAATCGCTCGTTGGCCGTCTTGACGCCCTTGATGACGGGCATGGCCATGTACTCCTCAGCAAACTGGGCGTAGACGTCGAGCATTTGTCGGGTTTCGGCGATGGCTTCTCCCCGCGTCGCGTGGGCGGTGTGGCCTTCCTGCCAGAGGAATTCTGCGGTCCGTAAGAACATGCGGGTGCGCATCTCCCAGCGCACCACATTGGCCCACTGATTGATGAGTAGCGGCAGGTCACGGTAGGAGTTGATCCAGTCGCGGTAAGTATTCCAAATGATGGTTTCCGAAGTGGGGCGGACGATGAGTTCTTCCTCCAATCGGGCACTGGGGTCCACCACTACGCCATTGCCATTCGGATCGTTCATCAATCGGTGGTGGGTCACTACGGCACACTCTTTGGCAAAACCTTCTACGTGCTCGGCCTCCTTGCTCAGAAAGCTTTTGGGGATAAAGAGGGGGAAATAAGCGTTGACGTGTCCGGTATCCTTAAACATCCGGTCGAGCTGACCCTGCATCTTCTCCCAAATGGCAAAGCCCTGGGGTTTGATGACCATGCATCCGCGAACGGCGGAATGATCCGCCAGTCCGGCTTTTTTTACAATGTCGTTGTACCACTGGGAGTAGTCCTCGCTGCGGTTGGTTATTTCCTTTGCCATGAATGTAGATTGGGTAATTGAATGATTTTTTAAAGCCTGGCCAACCAAGGCCATTACGGATGTGTTTAATAAGTACTGGCAACGTTGAAAAGTGCCCGTCCAGGGCCCCAAAAATAAAGCCTCCCGAACATTTTAACATTTTTAACAGCCGCCAAATGCACTTTAATAGAGTTTTAACTAAAAAGTAGCCACAAAAATAATAAATTACGGAAAAGCTTGTAAGAGAGTCTCGGTAATTACATTCAAAATTTTCTTTTATGAAAAAATATAATTCATCTGTCCTTATGCTTGCCTTACTGCTGCTGGGATGGGCCAACTTGGCCACCGCGCAGTACGACGACATTTACTACGATCCAGATTTGGAGGAGGAGTCCTTTGAATACAACGATTCGGACACTTATTACGAAGAGGACTACTCTACCTACGATAACGCTGGCAACGACGGCTACGATAGCGAAGCCTTCGACAGCGAGGCCTTCGACTACGGCAATGACGCTCGCTTTGCGAACAACAACGATGCGGACTACGGGTACTACTACACCTCGCGCATCCGCCGTTTCCGTCGGCCCGTCGGTTCCTTTGGGTACTACGATCCCTTTTTCACCGACCTGGCCTTCTACGATCCCTTCTTCCAGCCCGGGGTCTCCATCTACTACTATAACGACGTCTGGGGCTTCAACAGCTGGAACCGATTCAACCGTTTCAATCGCTGGAACCGTTGGAATCGCTGGAACCGCTGGAACCGTTGGAACAATCCCTACGCCTGGAACAGCTGGAACGACCCCTACTTCGGTGGTGGCTTCAATAACTGGAACGGTGGTTTCGGTGGCGGTGGTTTTGCCGGCGGCAATGCTTGGTGCCCTCCAGGTTACTACGGCGGCGGCAATAACGTCTTCATCAATAACGTAAACAACAATAATTTCAACCGCGGCGGTAATGCCTACTACGGTCCCCGTCGCTCGGGTAGCACCAGAGGTACGGCTCCCCGCAATACGACGCGGAACGATAGCCGGGTCAGCAATGTCCCCTCCAACGGTCGCACGGGCGGTCGTACCAGCGGGACGACTTCGACCATCAATACGGTAGACAACCCCCGCACGAGCAACTCACGCAATACCCCGGGTAGAGGTACGGTCTCGACCCTCAGTGATAGCCAAAGCGGTGCAGCGACCAATGATTCGCGTACCCAGCCCAGCGATCGGAACACGCGGAGTGGCCTGGAACCCAGCAACTCGACCTCCCGGTCCAATGCTTCTTCCAGCCCGCGTTACCAGACCTCCCGTGGCAACACCAGCACGCGCAGCAGTTCCTCCCGGAGTAACAGTAGCAGCGACGGCATCTCCAGCGGCAGCTCCCGCAGCCGGAGTAGCTCGACGCGCAGCAGCTCGCCCTCGCGCAGCAGCCGGAGTGGTGTCTCCAGCGGTAGTTCTCGCAGCCGGAGCAGTTCGACGCGCAGCAGCTCGCCCTCGCGTAGCAGCCGCAGCAGCGGATACTCGGGTAGCAGCCGGTCGCGCAGCAGCGGTAGCATGTCTCGCGGCAGTTCTTCGCGGCGCAGCTCTTCGACCCGTTCGAGCTCCTCCTCGCGCAGCAGCCGGAGCAGTGGATCGCTACGTCGCCGCTAACTGAATAAATCGCCCGCGTCAATTGGGCCAGCTCGATTGCCCGGGCTCAAAATGGGTGGATTGCGTTTATTCGTTGTCCACCCATTTTCTTTAGCGTACTTTCCTTTCTGCGAACCGCATTTTTAATCCATCGTTTTACCGCGTCTATTTTCTAATTTTGCAAAGCCAAATGGCGCTGTAAAACCGTAAATCCATTGTGGATGTTTCCTAAACAAAAAATTATGAAATACCTTCTTTCGGCCCTACTTACGCTGTGCTGCGGTATCCTGGGGGCGCAAAATGCTGCCGACGCCCTGCGCTATTCTTTTCTCGAATTGGGTGGGACCGCTCGTACGATTGGCCTGGGGGGGGCCATCGGTGCTTTTGGTGGCGACTTCTCCGTAGTGAGCGTCAATCCGGCGGGATTGGCTACCTACCGCTCCTCCGAGCTGACCTTTACTCCCACACTCGTATTTTCCAACAATACTTCGCGCCTCCTCAATAGCGACGGACGCGATACCACCGTCAATCGGACGCGTTTTAACTTCAACAACCTGGGCTTGGTCATCGCTACGCGCCCGGTGGGAAAGATGAAGACCTTCAATTTTGCCCTGGGCTTCAACCGGTTGGCCAGCTTTAATCGGGAATTCAGCTATTCCGGTAAGAGTGCGGGGTCCTACGTCGATCGCTTCGTGGAGCTGTCCACCGACTTCGATCGGAATCCGCTATCTGCGGGGGATCTTGACCCCTTCGAAGCGGGATTGGCTCTGGAAACGGGCGCCATTTTCTTTGACAGCGTCGCGGGCAACTGGGCCAATGACTTTGGAGGACAACCCGATGTACAGAAATCCCAGCGGATTCGGGCGCGGGGTGCGCTGAACGAGTTGGTCTTTGCGTTGGGGGGAAATTACAATAATAAGCTACAGTTTGGAGCAACCTTGGGGGTCCCTATTTTGCGCTACAGCGAGCGCAGAACCTACGAGGAGGAGGATACGGGAGGTGGAAAGGATGGTGATATTCCCTTCTTCAACGACATGCGCTTTGTCGAGGACTTGACGACCACCGGTGTGGGGATCAACCTGAAGTTGGGGCTGATCTATCGCTTTAGCCAGGCATTTCGACTGGGCCTGGCTGCGCATACGCCCACGGCCTACAGCATGGACGATACCTTTTTTACCGAAATGGAATACAGCTTTACCGGTGACAATGCCCAGGAAGAGCGCGAGTTTAGAACCTCGCCCACCGCTGCTTTTGAATATGGCTTGCGAACGCCCTGGCGGATCATAACCAGTGCGGGCTTCTTGATCAAGCGACGGGGTTTTATCTCGGCGGAAGTCGAATGGATAGATTATACCGCAGCTAATTTTAACCTGACCCGGAACAGCGATGCTACGGAAGATGTCCTTTTTGAAGAGCAGGTTAACCAAAGCATTGATGATCTCTACCAATCGGCCCTCAACGTACGTTTGGGAGGAGAATTGGCCCTGAAGGACTACCGCATCCGCCTGGGAACGGGCTTTACGGGCAATCCCAATCAGAACGGTGAGCTCCTCTACAGTTACTACACGGCGGGCTTTGGGTACCGATCCAAAGGCTTTTTCATCGATTTGGCCTATCGACTGCTCTTTCAGGAGGAAGATTTCGTCCCCTATCTGCTTGAGTCAGTGGAGGAACAACAATTGGTCAACAACGATTTTGTCAATCACAAGATCATGATGACGCTGGGTTTTAGATTTTGAGGTTAAAAATGGCCTAAAACGGGTACTTTTAAGGGAAACTTACCCGTTTTAGGCCTTACATATAGGAAAAGGCATGGATTTGGTGCTGTATGATTAAAGCGTGCGCTTGCCCGTTGCAAACCTTTTGGCCATGAGTCCAAAAAACTGGAGAAACACTACATTTACATCCCGGTCGGAGACCCTGCTCCGCACTTGCCTGCTCCTATTTCTAGGACTTGGGATGCCACTCCACTCCACTTGGGCGCAAGCTGACTCCCTCGCCTGGGGAACGCGCTATCCCGCGGTACAAGAACGGGAAATCATCGAAACCAAGTGGCGCTACACCTACGCCATCCACCTCGAATCCAACACCATCATCCATCAGGCGGAGGAATTCTACGATTATTACCTGCACTTTCGCTACGATTACACCTACGGCCAGTTTCTCAACGGTCGGATGACGCGTGGGGCTTGGAGTCTCAGTGGCAGCGAATTGTTTTACTCTTTCAAGCACATCAACAAATTTGAGATTGCCCACGTCGACAATCAAACGATGGTGCTTGAGTTTACCCAGCCCAACAGTAAGGGGACCTACCAGTATCATTTTGTCCGGGTGGAGAGCAAGGATGCGCCCTTCGTCAAGCCAGCTAATGAATTGCCCGACGTGATCGTGGAGACCATGGGCCCCAGCCGGGAGAGTCGGCGGGCGCGCAGTTTGGCCCGGCGTCAGAAGCGCAAACGCAAGAAAAAGAAAAAGTCGTCGACTGAGGATTTGGTATACATCAACATCGAACTGATTGGCGGCGGCTACTACGGTGGCATCGATCCCATTTTGCGCGATTACATCCACATCAAGAGCGATGGCCGTCTTATCAAGGAATTCAAAAGTCAAGAGCAGGGATTGGTCGTCACCAAGAAAAATATTCCGCGTGAGGAACTGGAGCAATTTGCGGAATACATCATTGCCCAGCGGTTCTTTGAATTCGACCGGATGTACGACTGTGAATCCAACTTTTGTCAGGAGCGCAAGCACAACAAACCCACTCCCATTCCCCTCCGACTCGTCGTGGCTTACGGCAATCGCAAAAAAGTCGTCACGATCAGCATTTGGGGAAAAGACCAAAACAACCTCCGCTACATCGACTATCCACCCGCACTTGACTACATCGTCGAGGCGATCCAACGGATGGCCCACCGGATGGAGGAGTCTTAGAAGCCATCACCACTTCCAGCCAAATAATACAATTCCGAACAATTTTCTCGGGTGAGGATTTGCTGCGCGACGCGCTGGATATCGGCCGTAGTGACCCGGGCGTAGGCTTCGGCCTCGGTATTGATGAGGTCCACGTCGTCGAGTAATTCAAAAAAGGCGAGGTTCATGGCCTTGTTGAGGACGTTGGTCTCCGAAAAGATCAGGGTACTTTCCACCTTATTGATGTACTTGGCGAGCTCACGTTTACTAATGGCCTGGTTCTGGAGTCTTTCGAGTTCCTTCCAAATCGCCGCCTCGGCGGTTTCGAGGCTGATGCCTTCGCGGGTTTTGGCTTCGATGATAAGCAGCCCCGGATCGATGTTGCCGGTGATGTAGGCATCGATGGCGTTGACGAGTTGCTGTTCTTTGAGCAGGCGACGGTAAAGTCGGGAGGAGTTGCCATTGCAAAGGATATCGGAGAGGAGGTCGACGGCGTAGTAATCGGTGTGGTCACGGGCGGGGGTATGAAAGGCCAGGTAGAGGGCATCGACGGGCACGTTGGCGCGTTGGATGCGCTGTTGGAGTTGTTGCTGGGGCGGTTCCTGAGGCAGCTGCCGGAGCGGAATGGCGCCGGCGGGGATATCGCCAAACCATTTTTCGGCGAGGCGGCGGATGTCCGCACTCTTGACGGGGCCGGCGATGCTGAGGATGGCATTATTGGGACAGTAGTAGGTATCAAAGAACTCGCGCACATCATCGAGGGTGGCTTCCTCAACGTGTTGGGGAATCAGGCCGATGGCGGGCCAGCGATAGGGGTGGATGCGGAAGGCGAGGTCGGAGAGGTGATGCCATACGTCGCCGTAAGGTTGATTGAGGCAGGTCTCTTTAAACTCCTCAATGACCACCCGACGCTGTGTTTCGAGTGCTTTCGGCGTCAGCTTGAGTTGGAGCATGCGATCCGATTCAAGCCAAAAGGCCGTTTCGAGGTTGGCGGCGGGTAAGGTGGTGTAAAAATTGGTCATGTCGTTGTTGGTGAAGGCATTGCTGTCGCCTCCGGCCAACTGGATTTGCTCATCAAAATCGCTGATGTTGAGGGAGCCACCAAACATGAGGTGTTCAAAGAGGTGGGCAAAACCCGTCTTTTCCGGTGATTCATCCCGGGCCCCGACATTGTAGAGGAGATTGACGGCGGCCATGGGGGTGCTTTGATCTTCGTGTACCAGGACGCGGAGTCCATTTTTCAATTCAAACCTTTCGTAGCTGATCATAGGCATTTTTTGTAGCTGGAAGGTGGAGACCTTCCGCTGCTCCTGTTTGAGGAATCGCAAAATGAGCCAATTTGTTCATTTTGCCTTTCCAAAGTTAGGCCTATCGTCAGAAAAAAGCGAATGCGAACGCCAAAAAGCACTGGGCCCGCATCTATCCCCCCGTAAGCACGACCGCAGTAAGCCGCCGTACTGCATTGTTCACCGGCACCATTTCCCACTTCTCGCCTGAAGTATTGGTACCGATTCGCCAACTGGGTGGCTCGGCTGGTCGCCCCATTTAACCTTCAAAATATACGGATTATGCAACGACCCGACATTTCCCGACTCCGTAAAAACCGTCCGATTTTCCTGAAAGTTGGTCTGGCTGGAGCCCTCGCCATCCTCCTGTTGGCCTTCAACTGGACGACGGATTTCCCCAACGATCACCATCTGATGGCGGAGTCCGGGGCGGAAGAGGACCTTTTTCAAGTCATCCGCACCGCTCATAAGAAGCCCCGACCCCTGCCCCCACCCCCCGCCATCGAAAGCCGACCCGAGCTCCCCCTCGACGATCCAGAGTCTGACCCCGAACCGGAGCCCGAACCCGTCCCCGATCTCCTCGCCACCCCGGCCGACCCC
>CALCCH010000002.1 GCA_937899855.1 uncultured Saprospirales bacterium
CGAGCCAATTGACAGGGCGATGGTGTCCCCCGTCTTGTCGTCGATGGCGTCGGTGGCGATAAAGAGGTCGAGGTAACGCACCGAATCGACTTCGACGTGGTTTTTGGAGTAATCAAAGGCAAAATCCTTTCCGATCATCCGACTCCGACCCGCAAAGATCTTACCGTCAAAATCCATGTTGCGGTTCTCCTTCATCAGTACCTGCCCGGCGTAGGGTTTGACCGCCACCCGCTGCGGCACGCTAAACTGGATATTGGAAATCCCCCGAGCATTGATCGTACCGTCCTGCATATTCATCACGGCGTTGGTACTATCGGTGACCGACATGACCCGCAAGACGTCGTAGTCCACCTTGTCCTGGCTGGCGTTGGCGTAGTGAAAGACCTTATCCTTGACTTCCACAATTTGCTTGTCGCTGTCGTAGTTGACAAAACCCTTCGCGACCAAGTCGTACAGCAAGCTCTGGATGCTGCTGACGTCAAAACGGGGATTGAAGCGCTTGGCCAAATTGTTGGCACTCAGGATGCGATCCCCCATTTCCTCAGAATAGACCTTGATGGTTGCCAGCGGATTAGTGGAAGAAATATTTTGTAGCCGTTGGTAGTCGCTTTCGCGGTAGAAATTGAGCGATTCGAAGACGACTTCCTTATTGGTAGTGGTAAAGGATACGGAACGCCCACCGATTACGAGGGAGTCGCCATCCATCAACCAATTCATGCTATTGACGTCGATGTTGAACTGGTGGCGGGAATTGAAGAAGGGGTTGCGATCGCTACCCCGCTTGCCCCGACTCAAGCTCAACTCGCGTTCGGGAATCTGAAATTTAAAGTTTACACTGGGGTGGTAGATCGAGTCCTGTCCAAAGTACAAAACCGCTTCCGTCCCCTGCCCCGCCATGCGTTCCCCCTTGCGGATAACGAACAATTCACTCGCCCCCCGAAAGGTGCGATGGCCCGGGTTGTCGTAGATGGCAAGTTTGGCCTTATTGCTCTTGCTCCCGTAGCCGTGTACCGTGGTCCCTTGTAGGCGGAAGCCCCCCGTGTAGCGAATACCGCCCCCGATGATTTCGATGGTCAGTACACTATCGGCCGAGATAAAACGGGGATAGGACGTCCCCGTCGCTTGGTTTTTGGCCGAAATTTTATCCTCAAAACTACCCACGACATCTCCGTTGGGGAAGAGCTCGGGATAGTGGAGACGTACCGATTGGACTTTGTACAGGGGTTTGGAGGTGTCGATGGTGTAATCGGCAAGGGTACAGTACACCCGATCCAGGTTTTCGAAGCGATCCCAACGAACCGTGCCACTTTGGCCTTTCCACCGCCGTTCGAGGGGAAAGTAAACCCCGGAAGTTTCGTAAATGGTAATGCTGTCCTTTTTACGAATGGCATTGAGGTTGAGCGTTTCGTACTCGATCTGAGGAATCCGTTCGCGGTAGCTCATCTCGTAATTGTCCGCGATCGCTTCCCAGACGACCCCATTTTTGGAGTATTTGAGGGCTTGGCGCTCAAAGAAAGGGTAGGAAAATTTCAAAAATGCCAAAAAGGGTTTGAATTTGCGGTTCTCCACGTCCGCCAGCATGCGTTGGAGCACATCGTGCCAGTTGTTGAAATTCTCCGCTCCCCGCTGGTTTTGCTTGATGATGGTCAAGGTTTCGAGGTAGGGACCAAAGTACTGGCCCGCCCGCAGTTTCTTTTCCAGCATCGCGGAGCACAGCTCGCGGATGAGCTTAAACTCCTCCTCGGTGTAGGTCCCCCGCTTGAACTCGTCCTTGAAAGCATCAAAAATTTTTTCGAGCGAACTCTGCTTACTCGCCGTCATAAAAGCGCCCAGCTCTTTGATAAACTCGTTGGGAGTGTCGGGAAAGGCGGTGGGGGCCTGCGCCGTCGTACTGAATTGCCCGGCCAAGAGCAATAGCCAGCACCAGGTAAAACGCTTCAACATAGGTCAGATGATTTTGTGATGATACGATGAGCCCGCACTCGGAGTTGCGCCGCCTGGCTAAATATTGCGGTGGAAACGCATACAAAGCCACTGGTTGCGGTGATCGAGCTCCCCAAAGTGGAAACCCTCCCGCTCCGCCGATTGTTGTAGTAGCGCTCGATCTCGGAGTAAAAAGCCCGAAACGACGAGGGTTCCTCCGGGCAACACCATAGAATATAACGCCGAAAGTTGTGCCAAAATTACATTCCGATTGATATTGGCCAGGATGAGATCGTAGCGTCGGTCGTGTAGCTTTTCGAGGGTACCGTGAAAGACCCGCACCCCTTCGGTCGCATTGACCCGACAGTTTTCGAGCGTATTGTCGTAAGCCAGTACGTCGTAGTCGATGGCGTCGACGGGCTGGGCACCGCATTTGGCGGCCAAGATGGCCAGGACCCCCGTACCACAGCCGTAGTCCAGTACACGCCGCCCCGCCAGCGGCAGCCGATGGAGCAGGGACAGCACCAGGTAGGTCGTTTCGTGGTGTCCGGTACCAAAGGCCATCTTGGGATTGATGATGATTTCGTGTTCGACGCCGGTTTGGGGAGGGTGAAAATCGGCCCGGATGGCGCAGAATTGCTCCACCCGGATGGGGGCAAAATTGGCTTCCCAACGCGCATTCCAGTTTTGAGCGGGAATCCGCGTCTTCTCCCAGGCTAAGTGCCTCTGGGCCCCCAGGGCATCCAAGCGCGCCAAGTCGGGATCGTCCCAATTAGCAACGGGGCCAAAGGCCAACCAACCGGTCTCGCTTTCCTCAAAAGTATCAAAGGGCAAATCGCCCAGAAAAGCCAGGATGATCTCGCGTTGCTCGGCCGTGGACTCGGCGACGGTACTGCGAATGGCGAAGCGGTAATAATCCATAGCCGCTAGTAAATTTCTTTTTTGCAGGCCTTGAGCGTATTCATCAACAAAGAGGTAACCGTCATCAGCCCCACCCCACCGGGAACGGGGGTGATGTAACTGCATTTGGGCGCCACGCTGTCGAAAGCCACGTCGCCCACCAGTCGGTAACCGCGCTTGGCCGTCGGATCGTCGACCCGATTGATGCCACCATCGATCAC
>CALCCH010000003.1 GCA_937899855.1 uncultured Saprospirales bacterium
AGCGGTCCGTTCGCGCGGGGCTCCCGTAGCGAGGAGGTATTTGGCGCACTCGTGAAGCTTGTGGTGAACTTTTACCCCCCCGAGCAGTTCCCTCTCGGTAGCATCTTCGTCGAGCAGCGCCTGCGCAGCAGCGGCCGTTGGTAAGGCTTTGAGGCCCGCCAATTGTCCGAGGTTGTTGGCGCTCAGGATCGGACTACGGCGAAAGCTTTCGGGGAGGGCATCGTAGCCCACGCCGATTTCGAGAACGGGCTGAACGATGGTGTGAATGGCATCCCCGCTGGCCCGTACGTAGTGCGCCCGGCCCATACGCCCCATCAGGTCGATCTTGTGCGGGTCGATGCGGTTGCGCTCGTCGACCACGTGTTTGGCGATGTGGAGTCGAACGACGCGGCAAATGATGAGGTGGCCCGCACCACCGTGTTCCCCCAGCGTGATGATGTCCTGGACCTGGCATTCCAAGTGGGCCGGAGATTCCTGGACCCGAAAGGGTCGGACAACTTCGGAGGGGATTGGCGTCAGCCCCGCCTTGTCGAATTCGCTGATTTCGGCGGGGTACTGGATGCTGGTAACGGTCATTTGGCGAACGATGTCGTAGTTGACCACGTTGATGACGGCCTCGCGGGTGTTTTGAATGTTGTAGAGGGTATCCTTGGTGGTGTTGTCGGCCACGCGTCGGTTGGATGAAAACACCACAATGGGAGGATTGGAGCTGAAGGCGTTGAAAAAGCTGTAGGGGGCCAGATTGGGCCGCCCTTCCTCATCGAGGGTACTGACGAAGGCGATGGGGCGGGGGGCGACGCAACCCAGGAGGAACTGGTGCAGGTCGCGGGTAGCGATCTGTTCGGGATCAATCGACAGCATATTCTCGTTCATTGATGGCGGATTTGGGGAGGAAGTTACGACTTATTCCGATATTTACGGCGGCGGGTGGACTGACAGAATGGCCTGATTGTTTTGCTGGCAGAAAAATTGATGCGCACAACTATAAGAATCCATTAAAATGTTCAAAAAAATCAAAGATATAATGGGCAAGAAGGAAAAAACAGCTGCTGAAGAAAGCGACCAACTTCAAGACCAAAATTTAGCTGCCGAGGAACCCCAAGCTACCGATACCGAAAATCAGACGGAATCCCCTGAAAATAAAGGCGTGGAAGTAGAGGAATTGGAGGACTTGCAGCAAGAAATTTCGGAGCTGAAGGATAAAAACCTCCGGATGCGGGCCGAATTCGACAATTTTAAGCGTCGGACGATGCGCGAAAAGATCGAACTGATGAACACGGCGGCGCAGGACACATTGGCAGCTATCCTGCCAGTTTTGGACGATTTTGACCGTGCGAAGAAAAACGCGGACGACGAGAAAACGACCGAACAATTTAGCGAAGGGGTCACCCTGGTGTACAACAAGCTCTGGGGAGCGTTCCGCCAGCGGGGACTCCGAAAAATGGAAAGTACGGGAGAAACTTTTGATCCCGAGCTGCACGAGGCCGTCACCGAAATTCCCGCGCCCAGCGAGGAGCTAAAGGGTAAGGTCATCGATACCATCGAAACCGGATTTTTCCTCAAGGAAAAAATCATCCGCCACGCCAAGGTCGTGGTGGGAAAATAATCAAGTAAATGGCAAAAAGAGATTTTTATGAAATATTAGGCGTTTCCAAAGGTGCGGACGAGAAGGAAATTAAAAAAGCCTATCGTAAAATTGCGATGAAATACCACCCCGATCGCAATCCCGACAATAAGGAAGCCGAAGCCAAGTTTAAGGAAGCTGCCGAAGCCTACGAAGTACTCAGCGATGGGGACAAACGGGCCCGCTACGACCGCTTTGGTCACGCTGGAGTGGGGCAGGGGGCCGGTGGTTTTAGTGGCGCCGGTGGCATGACGATGGAGGACATTTTCTCGCAGTTCGGCGACATCTTTGGCGAAGGGGGTAGCCCCTTTGAATCCTTCTTTGGAGGAGGTGCCGGGGGCCGGGGTGGCCGTCGTCGGCAGGGACAGCGTGGGGCCAACCTGCGGGTCAAGGTCAAACTCGACTTGGGAGAAATTGCCAATGGCGTCAATAAAAAGATCAAGGTAAAAAAGCAGGTCATCTGCAACACCTGTAATGGCTCGGGGGCCAAGGACAGTGGATCGGTATCGACCTGTTCGACTTGCCGGGGCTCGGGCTACGTCCGTCAGGTGCGGAGTACTTTCCTGGGGCAGATGCAAACGACGACGACCTGTCCGACTTGTGGGGGCACGGGCCAAATGATTACGGCCAAGTGCGGCACGTGCAAAGGCGACGGCCGGGTGCTGGGTCAGGAGACCATTGAGTTGGACATTCCGGCGGGTGTAGCCGAGGGCATGCAGTTGTCGCTACAGGGCAAAGGCAACGCGGGAATGCGCGGTGGTGGCAATGGCGACCTATTGGTGAGCATTGAGGAAATTGAGCATCCTTCGCTCCAGCGCGACGGCAACAATTTGATTTACGAGCTGTACCTCAACTTCGCGGACGCGGCGCTGGGGACCTCGGTAGAGGTGCCAACGATTGATGGCAAGGTCAAGATCAAGATTCCGGCGGGTACCCAAGCGGGAAAAATCCTCCGTCTCAAAAGCAAGGGCCTTCCCGCGGTACAGAGCTACGGCAAGGGGGATCAACTGATCCACACGAGCATCTGGACGCCCAAAAAGCTGAGTGATGCCGAGCGCAAGATCCTGGAGCAGATGCGGAATATGTCCAATTTTGACCCCAACCCCGGAAAGTCGGAAAAGGGCTTTTTCGAAAAAATGAAAGATTACTTTACCTAGTGCCTCAGCGCATCGGGGAGGCCGTCGTACTATCGGCCTTTCCGATGCGTTATACCTCCATGCAAATGAAAAATTGGATCGGGCCCCTGTTCTTTGTCTTCCTGCTGGGATGTACCGCCTGCGGCCCCACCGTGATCTACCAAAAACAGCAGGACATCGACCCCGCCGGCTGGGCTTACGCCGACACCCTCCAATACCCCTTCGACATCGCCGATACCTCCGGCTTGTACAACCTCTTCCTCACCCTCGACCACCGCAGCGATTTTGCCACCCAAAATCTCTACGTCCGTGTCCATACCGGTTTTCCCAATGGCCAGCGACTTTCCCAACGCCTGTCGCTGGAAATATCGGACAAAATTGGCCGCGCCTTGGGCGATTGTCAGGGCGAGCTTTGCCAACTCGACATCCCCATCCAAGCCAATGCCTACTTCGACCAAGTCGGGCCCCACTACTTTACCCTCGAACAATTTATGCGAACGGATTCCCTGGCTGGTATACAAAGCGTCAGTTTTAGGGTAGAACTGGCTCAGCAGGAGCGCTAAGGATTGCTTACCTTTATATCATGCTTAGACCTCAACGTCTCGTGTACTTACTAGGTGCGCTGGGGGCCCTACTGCTGGTATATTGCAACCAGGGCGTTAAGCTACCAGCTGCCACTGCATACCTCAACCTTCAAGATTCTGTCGCCTACGTCGGGATGCAGACCTGCCGTTCCTGTCACGCGACCATCCACGAGAGCTTTGCCCAAACTGGGATGGGCCTGTCTTTCGACTTCGCCACCCCCGAGAAAAGCAGCGCTCAATTTGGCGACCACGCCCTGGTGTACGACGAAAAATCCAATTTCCATTACCGCCCTTACTTTCAAGACGATACCCTCTACATCCAGGAATTTCGCCTCGACGGTCGGGACACGGTACACAACCGGACGGAAAAGGTCAGCTACATCGTCGGTTCGGGACAGCATACGAATTCCCATATCCTCGACATCAACGGCTACGTCTACCAGGCGCCGATTACCTATTACACCCAGGAGGACCGCTGGGATATGGCACCGGGCTTTCGGGGGGACAACGTGCGTTTTTCGCGACTCCTAACCACCGAGTGCATCACCTGCCACAACCACTATCCCGAATTTGTGGAGGGCTCGCTCAACAAGTACGAACGCATGCCCACCGGGATTGAGTGTGAGCGTTGTCACGGCCCCGGAGAGATTCACGTTCGCGAGAAACTGGCCGGAAACATCGTCGATACCAGCCGCTTTATCGATCCCACCATCGTCAATCCGCGCGACCTGCCCCGCGACTTGGTCATGGACCTGTGTCAGCGTTGCCACCTCCAGGGGGTGGCGGTCCTGGAGGAGGGCAAAACCTTCTTTGATTTCAAACCCGGGATGCGTCTCAACGAAGTCGTCAACGTCTTTCTACCGCGATATACCGATAGCCACGAAAAGTTTATCATGGCCTCCCAGGCCGATCGCCTACAGATGAGTCCCTGTTACGTAATGTCGGATGAAATGAGTTGTCTGACCTGCCACCATCCTCACCACAGCGTAGAATCTACCCCCCGCGAACGCTACAACGCGGGTTGTATCTCTTGTCACCAGGAGCAAAAGTACTTCTGTTCGGTATCGGAGGCGGAACGGCTGGTGGAAAACGACGACTGTGCCCGTTGTCACATGCGGCCTTCGGGAAGTATCGACATTCCCCACGTCAACATCACCGATCACTACATTCACAAGAGCACGGCCCGCAAGAGCGATTCGCGTCCGGTATCGGTGACGGAAAAGGCTGAGGTGGCCCGTTTTCTGGGACTCGAACTGCTGACCAAAGAAGTGGGAACGCCACTCGATATGGCGCGGGGCTACATCGCGCTGTTTGATAAATACGTTGCGCATCCCCAAATGCTGGATTCGGCGGGATACTACCTGCGTCGGTCACGGGCGCCCTTCGAGCAGCGCTATCCGACAGATATTCACTACCACTTCGCGCGGCAGGACTTTGATGGCTTGCTGCGGGGGGCCCAGCAGATTCCCACGGATACGGAGCTGGAGGCCTGGACGGCTTACCGCATTGGGGAGGCCTACTTCCAAAGGCGGGACTACTTCAAGGCCCTCCGCCATTTCAAGTGGGCGGTGGCGGAGAAACCATTTGATCTCGACTTCCAACAGAAGTTGGGTAGTACCCACCTGGCCTTGCAAAACCTGGTGCCGGCCCGCCAAGTATTCGAATTTATTCTGCGGGAAAATCCCAAACGGCCCCGGGCTTGGACCAATTTGGGGTATATCTTTGCCTTACAGGGGCAGTTGGAGAAGGCGGAGAACCACTATTTCGAAGCCCTCGCCCTCGACCCCGACGCCGAGCAAGCCCTGGTCAACCTGGCGGCCTTGCGCCTGCTGGACCAACGCCGCGCGGAGGCACGGGAGCTGCTCGAACGGGCCCTGCGCATCAACCCGGACAATCAACAGGCACGGGATGGCTTGGCGCGGATGGGGGTGGAGCTGTAGGGGGCACCCAATGGAAAGAGGCGACCGGAGGCTACCAAGCGAAGCTCAACTACAACCATTGATACAAAATACGACTAAGCAGCACCTTGGATCACTTACTCTACTTTGATTACAACCAGAAAAGCTCCGTCTTACTGATCGCTTTTTTCCACGCCATCCTGTTCTCCTTTTTGTTGTGGAGAAAGGGAATCCGCGAAAATCGCAAGCACAGTAAGTGGCTGGCGGCCTTTATCCTGCTGGGGGGGCTGTACCTCTGCCCGTTTATGTGTGGCTACGGGGGGTGGTACTCCAAAAAAAGCTACCGGGAATTCTTATTCTTTATTCCCTTTCAGCAGCTGTTTTTACTCGGTCCGGTATTCTTTTTTTACGTCAAAACCCGGCTGAACCGCGACTCGATATTTACCCGCAAAGATACCCTCCACTTTCTACCGGCGATCGCCTACTTGGCGTACAGCCTGATCGTTTTTATCACCGACAAGCTCCTCTTGGAGGAGTTCTACTTCTACGCGGACGGTCGGGACAAGGACTTGGCCTTTTGGTACCAAATGGCGGGTTTGATCTCGATGTTGTTTTACCTATTGCTCAGCCTGCGGCATTACCTGCGCTACCGCCAAATGGTGCTCCAGGAAGTGAGCTATGCGGATGAGATTGCTTTTAAGTGGATCCAGCATTTTGCTATTGCCTTTAGCCTGATCCTGATGCTGCGGGTACTGTTTTTTATCCTCAATCCCGAATGGGGTCAATTTGGCAGCAAGTATTGGTACTACTTGTGCTTTTCCACACTGCTGCTGTACATCTCCATCACTGGGTATTCCGCTACGGTCAAGACGGCGGTTTCACTGGATGCCCAGCTTTTGTTGGGCTTGGGGCCTCCGGGAGCTGATCGGGGCCGGGAGGCCGATCCAGAGGAGGCGGAAGAGGCTCGGGCACTGCGGGAGTGGAGAGCTAAAATCACCCGGCTCTTGGAGACGGAAGAGGTTTATCGAAACCCCAATTTGACCCTGACGGATTTGGCCCGCTCGCTGGATACCAACCGCAATATCGTCTCCAGGGTGATCAATCAGGAATTTGGGATGAACTTCAATGACTTTGTCAATGAAAAACGGGCGGCGGCGGTTATCGTAAAGCTGAAAAATGGCGAACACCACACCAATACCTTACTGGGCATCGCCCTGGATTGTGGGTTCAATTCCAAGACCACTTTCAACCGGGCCTTTAAAAAACATACGGGGAGCACCCCCCGACAATTTATCGCTCAAAATAAGCTGTAAAATTGGGTTCAAATGGTGATTTGAAGCGAAACGGGGCGTCTATTTGCTTAGCATTGTCAAAAAATAAGAACCATGATACTACAAAAAAACCTACTGTGGCTACTGTGCCTATGGTGTACGGTATCGCTGCCCGCTCAATCCCAATCGGGACTCGACGCCGACGCCATTACCAAATTCCTCTACCAACACGCCAATGATGACTCTCCGGGAGTAGCCGTGGGCATCGTCATGGACGGGCGGGTGGCTTACGAGCACTATTTGGGCTACGCCAATATCGAGCACGCCGTCAAGGCTGGCCCCGCCACCCGCTTCAACATCGCCTCGAATGCCAAGCAGTTTACCGCCCTCTGCATCCTCCAACTGCAAATGGCCGGGAAGTTGAAGTTGGAGGATGATTTCCGAACCTACCTTCCCGATTTCTACCCGGACTACCCCGGAAAGATCAGCATTTCCCAGTTGCTCTGCCACACCAGTGGTATCCGTGACGTCTACTACCTGTGGGGGCTACAAGGAAAGACCTGGTGGGAACTTTTTGTGGACAATCAGGATGCGCTTGAGCTCCTGAAGCGCCAGCGTGGCTTCAATTTTGAGCCGGGCACGGACTACCTCTACAGCAATTCCAACTATATCTTACTGACCGAAATCGTCAAGGTGCTGACGGAAACCGATTTTGACGATTTTGCCAAAAGTACTTTTCAAGCCCTGGACATGCCCAACTCTTCGTTCTTGTCCAATTTTATGGAAGTATTGCCACACAAGGCCAGTCCCTACGGCAACTGGAATGGCTGGAAGGAATACCCTTTTGTAACTGATGTACACGGCGACGGGGCTTTGTTTACTACCCTGGGAGATCAACTTCAGTGGGAAATGATGTTGCAAAAAAATGCGGGGACTATCCTGAGCGCGGAGATGATTGAGCGCAGGCAGCAGCCCATTGCGGGCTCTGGTACGGAGCGCTACGGGTACGGCCTGATGTTTGGCGAATACAAGGGGAAGGCCTACGCCTACCACGATGGCAGTACCGGGGCTTACCACGCTACCTTTTTGCGGTTTCCGACGGAGGGTACGGCCATTGTGGTGATGTCCAATAGTGGTGGGGTGCCCACTCATTATTTGGCCAAGCAAATTGCGGATGAGGTCCTCGACTTGGAGGCATCCGAGGCCACCTTTCCAGCCGGGCCGGCGAGTGTCCAAGGTGGTATCGACCCGGCGGCAAGCGTGGGGACCTACCGGGAAGTGGGGGGCAACGGCACCATCATTCGGATCAAAGCCGAACGGGATACCCTCGTCCGCGAGATTTACCAGCGCGATCCCGTCAAATTGATCAAAGAGGAGGAAGGCCTCTACCATTACGCCAACAATCAAGCACTTAAAAAGGCCTTTACAAAAGACGAAGCTGGTCAGGTGGGCTTCACCCTGTTTATCGCTTCGCAGGCCCCGGCCGTTTATCGACGGCTTCCGGCCTTCCACTTGGAGCGCTACAACCCGCAGGGCATCCTGGGCAGCTTCTTCAACGCCGAGACCGAGACGACGGTGAGCATTGCCCACGCTGGGGGCGACGAATACCTCATCACCAAAAACGGTCGGGAACGGAAGGCCAAATTGGTCTACCGGGATTTTCTACGGATGAATTCCTACGAGATCAACGTCGTACGCGATGCATCGGGAACGGTGACGGGCTTGAATGTGGACAACGACCGGGTCAGAAATATCGTTTTTGAAAAATTGGATAAAAGCTAGAACACCAACACAAAGTGGAGGTGGTAAAGGGCTATTTTCAGGAGCTCGACAGCTTCGACTGTATGGTCAGTGCCGCCAATTCTTTTGGCTTGATGGATGGTGGGGTGGACCTGGCCATCATTAGATTTTTTGGCTATGCATTGGAGCGGCGCGTACAAACGCGCATCCTGGAGGAATACTGGGGGGAGCAGCCGGTGGGGACTTCCATGATTGTGGAGACGGGGAACGACCAGCATCCCTTTATCGCGCACACGCCTACGCTGCGGGTACCCCTGCGCATCACCCGCACCGATAATGTCTACAATGCCATGTTTGCAATGCTCCGCGCCGTGGCGATACACAATCGCCGTGGGGAGCGCCCCATTCGGACGGTGGCCTGCCCGGGCTTGGGTACCGCCACGGGCGAAGTCCGCCCCATCGAAGCGGCCCGCCAGATGCAATTGGCTTACCAACACTTCCACAATCCCCCCGAGCGCATCCACTGGCCCTACGCCCGACAGCGCCAGGCGGCCATTATCTTTGGCGGAGACCTGTTTTCTACGCCTCGTTAAATCCCTTCTTCCGCCGGCGAAGGCCAATGGGGGCCCCAGAAAACCTACGGAAAGCAATGGAATCAGAGCTTTCCTTGAGATTTTGTCCTACCTTTGCCTCACCTAACCATACCACCACCAATCTATCGATGAGAAATATACTGCTTCTGTGGGTGCTGCTTTCTCTGTTTTCCTGTCGAGAAGAAGCGGACATAGCCCCTACCACCAGCCTGGCCAACTGTGGACAAGGCCTGGAAACCAGCTGCGATCCCTCCACGCCATTGTCCGCTCCCGCCGGCTACCGGTTGGACACCATCGGCCACGTCCTAAAAAATTCCAACGCCAATTCCCCCTTCGTCAACAAGTTTCAGTTCGTCAACGCGCAATATGGCTACGCCTTTGCCACGGTGGGCTTGGAGAAACCCGAATTTTTTAGGACCACCGACGGAGGGGCCAGCTGGGGTTTGGTAGCGACCCCCACTGCGGTCCTGGACATCAACAATTTGCAATTTCGGGACGACAACTTTGGCGTGCTCGTGGTCAATTCCTCCCAACTACTCCTCACCGATGACGGGGGGCAGAACTGGCGCCTACAAGAAATGGAGGGACTGCAGGGTCAACTCAACACCCTCGCCTTCGATGCTGCGGGTAAGCTCTACCTGATCGATTATGACTTCCGCGAAGGGGAAAGTACCCTCCTAAAGTCTGGCGACGATGGTGCGACTTGGGACCGGCTATTCGTCGCTAAAACGGGTAGAGCCCCATCTCTACAAGTAAGTTCCGAGGCGCTCACGCTCTACAACCGGGAAAAGGTGATCCGCGTATCTGCGACGGGCGATTTGTTGAGCGAGGTGACGCTCAATGTACGAGCGGATGATTTTCAGCTCATCAGCGAAAGGGAATGGGTGTACCTGGCCATCGAAGGTGGCGTGTTTGTCACCCGGGATGCGGGACAAAGCTGGACGAAGATTGCGGAATCCAGGGGGTCCGACAACATCGCCGACTTTAGTGGGGGGCGGATCATTGGTTTTGAAAGCGCCACCAAGGGGCTGTTTGTGAACCCCGTGGGCTATTGTACGGAGGAAGAACGTGCGGTTGAAGAATGCGTGATCGCCTCCGTGGACTATACGGCCCGTGATTGCCAGATCAGCGGTACTGCCTACGGTACGAATACCGCTATGCGGCACCGCCAAAATATGGGACCGGGTAGGTGGTACCTAGCGGTGGGGGAGTACCTGATGGTATTGAAGGAGGAATAGTTGCCAGATCAGTAAAATCGATCAGTGGTTCCGTAATTTGGTTAAGCCCCGGTATTGCGGAAGTCCTACCTTGTTGACATTATTTTTAACCAGGGTGTGTCTGAAAAATGTTTTTGCTCGTAGCTTGAGCAGATTTTGGTTCTGCTCGACGCTCCTTTTTTCTGGCGTAGCCGTAGCTACGGCTGAAAAAAGAGCGGAAGATCAGGTTCTAAAGATGCCCAAGATGCGCCGAAGGAT
>CALCCH010000004.1 GCA_937899855.1 uncultured Saprospirales bacterium
GTAGCGGAGAGGCCGGCTCCCCAACCATTACCTTGGCCTTGACGGGTTGTAGCAAGCCCGCCTCTTCGCGGCGGCGAAGCTCGCGCTCCAGCAAAAAGGCCCCAGCCAAAATGGCCAGCACCAACATGAGACCAAAAGTCTTGATGATCGAGGTCCAGTTGTCGGGCTCGGTACCGATCAGGGCGTGAAGGAGATAGGAGAGGTCGGGATACATAGGTTGCTTGTTCTATTGAATGGTAAAAATAGGCAGTCCGACCAACAATTGCTGGCCTGCTGGGTAAAAAAATTGGGAAAGCTTTCCCGAGTCATTAAACTTTACGGCTTTGCCCCGGTCAAAGCTACACTTAAACGCCCCAAGCCCTTGATTTTATTGGACCAGTTCCACTCATTTATCCACAAAATAGACCCACATGGACCGAAGAAGTACCATCGCAACCTTGCTCGGCCGTAAGCGCGTGCCCTCCCCAGCTACTCAAAGCCTTTCTGCCGGGCTAGAGCCCTACAACGGCCCCTGGGAATTGGCACAAGCTGGCCACCTCCTGCGCCGGACGACCTATTGTGCCCACTACGAAAACCTACAGCTCTCCGTTCAACAAGGACTCGACGCCACCCTCGCCGAACTGCTGGCCGATCGCCCCGCTCCCGAGCCCCCCCTCAATCACTTTTTCGCCAACGATCCCAACGTCCCAGTGGGTGAAACCTGGGTAAATGCCCCCTACTCGGCAACGGAAAACTACATTCCTTATCGCAACAATTCGCTCTATGGCTGGACCGGACAATTGCTACTCACCGAAGGAATCTCCGTACGGGAAAAGATGGTGCTCTTTTGGCACAACCACTTCGTCACCGGAGGCATCAACGAACCGCGTTTCATCTACGACTACAGCCGTACCCTACGCGAATACGCCCTGGGCAATTTCCGGGAGTTTACCAAGGCCATGACCATCAACCCACTCATGCTACGCTACCTCAATGGCAATCAAAATACCGCCGAGGCACCCAACGAAAATTACTCCCGCGAATTGCTGGAACTCTTCACCATCGGTAAGGGCGAACCCGCCGGGCCGGGCGACTATACCACCTTCACCGAGGACGATGTGGTACAAATGGCCCGCGTACTCACCGGCTGGCGCGACACGGGCTTTTACGACCTCGCTGGCAATCCCGTGGATTCCGTTTTCCGAGCCTTCCGCCACGACAACGGTACCAAGCAACTCTCTCACCGCTTTGGCAATGCCGTGATCAGCAATGGAGGGGAAGGTGAATTCCGCACCCTGATCGACATCATTTTCCAACAACCCGAGGTGGCGCGTTTTATCAGTCGCAAGCTGTACCGCTGGTTTGTGTACTACGAAATCAGCGATACGGTAGAAACGGCAGTCATCGAGCCCATGGCCCAACTTCTCATCGACAACGACTTTGAGGTCAAACCCGTTCTGGAAGTGCTCTTCCGCAGCGCCCACTTCTACGAATCAGCGCAGCGGGGTTGCATGATCAAGAATCCCATGGATTTTGTCTTCAATGCCTTTAACCAGTTTCGCACCCCCGCCCTCACCTCCCTGGCGGCCCGCTACGAACTCGGGCTGAGTATCCTGACCTTTGTGGGCCTACAGCTCATGACCTACTACAACCCGCCCAGCGTGGCGGGCTGGCCCGCCTACTATCAGGAGCCCGTTTATTACCAATTGTGGATCAATTCGGTGAGTTTGCCCCAGCGCATGCAATTCTCCGTGGGCTTCGTCACCACGGGCTTTGTGGTACGAGGCCAGCGGGTCATCATCGACGTCCTGGCCTTTGTAGATAGCATCAACAACCCCTCCGACCCCGATGCCATGATCCGAGAATTCGTAGGCATTCTCTTTGCGCAAGAACTCGCGGACAACCAGTTGGCCTACCTTAAGCAAGTCCTACTACCGGGACTGCCCGATGCAGTTTGGCAGGAAGAATACATCAACTACGTAGCCGAGCCCACCAATGAGGAAAAAGCCGCACCGGTACGCACCAAATTACAACTGCTGCTGAGCGTGATGCTGACCATGCCCGAGTATTTCTTGATGTAATCGTATCCACCTTCACTTAACCAGTCGTCCGTCCCCCGCGGACTCCAAAATAAATCAACATGAAAAGGAGAAATTTTCTACGCTCCAGCTCCGCCATGCGCCTCCCCTTTCTACTCAACGGCATGCCGGTATCCGCCCTGCTGCGCTCCTCCGCCTTTACCAGTCTCAATGGCGACAGCGACCGCGTACTGGTGCTCATCCAACTGAATGGGGGCAACGATGGACTCAACACCATCATTCCCATCGACCAGTACGATAACCTGGCCAACGCCCGCCCCAATATTATCTTGCCCCAAAACAGCCTGCTCGAAGTCGACGCCACCAATGCCTTCCACCCCGCAATGTCGGGCCTGGCGGACCTCTACAATAATGCCAAGGTACGCGTCGTACAGGGCGTAGGCTATCCCAATCAGAACCGCTCTCACTTCCGCTCCACCGACATCTGGACCACGGGCTCCGCCGCCGATGAATTTCTGACCACGGGTTGGCTCGGGCGGTACTTCGATCGCAAATTTCCCAGCTATCCCGAGGGCTATCCCAATGGCGATTGCCCCGCCCCCTTCGCCCTGACCATCGGCAGCCAAGTGTCGTCGACCTGCCAGGGCCTGCAGGGTAATTTTAGCCTGGCCATCAACGATCCCGATAATTTGAGCCAGCTCCCAGAAGGGCTTCCCGGTAGCGTCGATCCCAGCAGCTGCTACGCCCAGCAGCTGGACTTTGTCCGCCAAACGATCCTCCAATCCAATGCCTACGCCTCGGTCATTACCGATGCCGCCGATGCGGGCAATAGCCTGGCCAACTACCCCAACAACAACGGGCTGGCCGAGCAACTGCGCACCATCGCCCGCCTGATTTCGGGGGGACTGGAAACGCGGGTCTACATCGCCGCCATCGGTGGCTTTGATACCCACGCCAATCAGGTCGTCGAGGATAATCCGGGCGTCGGAGACCACGCCTCACTCCTCACCCAACTGTCGGGAGCCATTGCGGCCTTTCAGGAAGATCTGCGCCAGTTGGGACTGGAAGAGCGAGTGGTCGGTATGACCTTCTCGGAATTTGGCCGACGCATTCGCTCCAATGCCGCGCTGGGTACCGACCACGGTACCGCAGCTCCGCTGATCTTGTTTGGGAGCTGTGTCCAAGCGGGCATTCTCGGTGACAACCCAGAGATTTCCTCCGATGTGGGGGTACAAGAAGGGGTCGCCATGCAGTACGATTTTCGCTCGGTATACGGCTCCATCCTGATGGATTGGTTTGAAGTGGAAGAAACCGAAGTCCGTAGTCTCTTGTACCAGGATTTTCAGTACCTGCCCCTCCTCCAAGCCTGTACGAGCGTCGCTACCAACGAGGTAGGCGAAGTGGATACCGTCCAATTGGAGGTCTTCCCCAATCCTTGTCAAGACTGGCTTTCCCTGGCCTTTCAAACGGGCAACGAACGCCTGCGCATCTCAATTTTTGACGCCCTGGGTAGTGAAGTCCGGGTCATTACGGACACGCAGTTTGTATCCGGCGCGCACCAGCTGCGGATCGAAACCCGTGAATTGGCACCCGGAACTTACTTTGTTCGCCTGGCTTCACGACAGTGGCAAAAAACCAAGCGATTGGTCAAGATGTAAAGGATTTAATAACTATTCGATATCTAAATTGGGGGCAGTCATCGCATTGGTGACTGCCCTTGCTCTTATCGAGGAAAGGGAGGGGATGCAATAGTTTTTGTCTATCTTCGAGTATGAACTTACAGCAGTTGGAATACATCATCGCGGTGGATACGCACCGGCACTTTGGCAGGGCAGCCCGCGCCTGTCACGTCACCCAACCGACGCTCAGTATGATGATTCAAAAACTGGAGGATGAACTGGGCGTCAAGATTTTCGACCGTAGCAAACAACCCGTCATTCCTACCGAAACGGGAAGCTTACTGCTCGATCAGGCCCGACGCGTCCTGCGGGAGGCGGGGGAGCTAACGGAGATCGTACAACGCCAGAAGGGGGTCGTGGAAGGCAAGCTGCAGATCGGCATCATTCCTACTCTGGCCCCCTATCTCGTTCCCTTGTTCATCCGTTCTTTTTTGCGCAGCTACCCCGGCGTACGACTAAAGATTGCGGAGTTGACGACGGAACAGATTGTGGCCGATATGCAAAAGGGGAAATTGGATGTGGGTATCCTGGCAACCCCGCTGGACAACAAGGCCATTCAGGAGCACCCCCTATTCTACGAACCCTTTTGGGACTATTCTTCTCATTCTTACGAAAAGCAATTTCTTCTACCCAGTGATATCGACCCCAACGAACTGTGGCTTTTGGAAGAAGGGCACTGTATGCGCAGCCAAATCCTCAATCTGTGCGAGCTACGCAAGCAGTCCAACCCATTTTTACAGTACGAAAACGGCAGTATTGAAACGTTCAAACGATTGGTCGATCAGGACCGGGGCATTACCATTTTACCCGAACTGGCCACGCGTTCCCTGAGCGAAGAACAGCGGTCTAACTTGCTCCCCTTCGAGCCTCCGGTGCCGGTCCGGGAAATCAGCCTCGTGACCCACCGCAATTTCATCAAAAAACAATTGATCGAAGCCCTACGGGAAAAAATACTCAACAGCCTCCCCGAAAATTTACGCCGCCGGGAAGAGGAAACCCAACGGACGATCGGCATCAAACGGGTTTAGTCGTACGGGTGGCTACCCGACTGGCCCGCATCACCTGATCGGCATTGAGCCCTTCGAGGCGGACCGGGACGATGGTGTTGAGGACTTGAGCATCGAAGGGCAGCTCTACCTTAACGTAGTTGTCGGTAAAACCCGTCATCCGATTGCCGTCTTTGTGGTGCTCAAACAACACGGGGCGTTCCTGACCAACAAATTGCTGGTAGAAGTAATTGCGCTTCTTATCGGACAGCACTCGGAGACGTTCATTGCGCTGCCGTCGCTGGCCGACCTCGACGGTACCGGGCATGGTGGCGGCCGGGGTGTTGGCGCGCTCGGAATAGGTGAAGACGTGAAAATAGGAAACGTCCAACTCGCTGAGGAAGCGGAAGGTCTCTTCAAAATCCGCCTCCGTTTCTCCGGGAAAACCAACGATGACGTCTACTCCGATACAACAGTGGGGCATGACGCTTTTGATCTTCGCGACGCGTTCGACGTAAAGCTCCCGGCGGTAGCGGCGGCGCATCTCGCGGAGCTGCTTGTTGTTGCCACTCTGTAGGGGCATGTGAAAATGGGGGACAAAACGCTCGGACTGGGCTACGAAGTCGATGATCTCGTCGGTGCAGAGGTTGGGTTCAATGGAGGAGATGCGAAAACGACGGATACCCTCCACCCGATCCAGGGCCCGGATGAGATCGATAAAGAGTGCCTCCTTCTTGGGGCGCATCCCTTCGATGACGGCAGTACCGTTGCCAAAATCACCGATGTTGACTCCGGTGAGTACAATTTCGCGGACGCCCATCGCCGCAATTTGCTGGGCGTCGGCGACGACCTGTTCGACCGTATTGCTACGGCTACGGCCCCGAGCCTGGGGAATGGTACAAAACGTACATTTGTAGTCGCAACCGTCATGCACCTTGAGAAAGGAACGCGTCCGGACCCCGAAGGAAAAAGCCTGTACAAATTGGTTGGCCTCCTTGACCGCACCGGCTTGAACCATTCCCTTCCCGGGCGCCTTGCTGAGGTCTTCCACAAAATCCAGGATGCGGAATTTTTCGGCCGCCCCCAATACGAGATCGACACCCGGAATATTGGCGATTTCCTGGGGCTTGAGCTGGGCGTAGCAACCAACGACAATGACGAAGGCATCGGGCGACCGACGGAGAGCCCGACGAACGATCTGCCGGCATTTCCGATCCGCAAAGTCCGTGACCGAGCAGGTATTGATGACGTAGATATTGGCCGTCTCTTCAAACTTGACGACGCCGTAGCCCGCCCCCTCAAACAAGCGACCGATGGCCGAGGTTTCGGAGTAGTTGAGCTTACAGCCCAGGGTATAAAAAGCAACCGTACGCGGAGTAGCCATATTTGCCTGATAAATTTGTATGCTGCCCACCAGTGAAGACGAAATTGGACTGCCAATGTCCCCCTCCACGGGTCAGAAAAACAAAGTTACGGAAAATTGTGCGACCGTGTGGAGAACCCTCTCCAGCTCGACCGCATCTTTTTTGTTGCAACAATATTTAGTAAATTCAGACTGCTGCCTGGTCTGAATATTTTTAAAATGACATTTTTCGCACATTGTCAAAAAGTAACTAACAATACTCATATCGGCTGATCAATATGCTGTTAGACAATGCTTTACGCCTAATTTTTTTTCAAAAACATCATGCGTTCGTACTCATTTTTTAAAGATTTCGGTCAGATAATTCCAATTTTATTTGACCGTCTTTAGCACCAGAGATAGCAATAATTATTTTACCGAGTTAGTTAAACAAAAACTTAATGAACCAAAACGCCTCCCTGGTTGACCTGGTCAACCAGAACATGATTAGCGTAAAGGCTTTTGGTGTTGGGCATCTTTCCACTAGAGACGGACGATTAAGAGGTACTACCATCAACCCGCATGGACAAGAGGTCACGCACTTTGGGTCTTGTAGCTATTTGAACCTGGAATTAGACGAACGCCTCAAAGCCGCCGCCATCGACGCGGTCGAGCGCTACGGCATTCAATTTTCCTGTTCGCGAGCTTACCTGGCCCTTCACCTGTACGAAGAGTTGGAACACTTGCTGAGTCAAGTATTCGGGCATCCCACCATCATTACCCCCACCTCCACGCTGGCTCACTTGGCCAACATCCCACTCCTGGTCAGTCCTTCCGACGCCGTCGTGCTGGACCATCAAGTCCACAACAGCGTCCAGAACGCCGTCAAGATTGCCAAATCCGGAGGAACGAGCGTGGAAATGGTGCGCCACAACAACGTGGAATACCTCGAACGACGCTTGCAGAAATTGCAAACCCGGCACGGCAAGGTCTGGTACATGGCCGATGGCATCTACTCGATGTACGGCGACGAGGCCCCCATCGCAGCGCTGGCCGATCTACTGGAAAGGTACCCCCAGTTACACCTCTACATTGACGATGCCCACGGCATGAGCTGGGATGGCCCCAACGGGGCCGGTTTTGCCCTGGGAAAAACGCCGATGCACCCGCGGATGGTCGTAGCCACCTCACTTTGCAAGGGCTTTGGTGCGGGTGGTGGTGCTACCATTTTTTACGACCAGTCAACGGCGGATAAGATTCGCAACTGTGGGTCTACCCACATCTTTTCCAGTCCGCTCCAACCCGCCATCCTGAACGCCTCTATCGCCAGCGCCAAAATCCACCTGACCCCCGAAATTTATCAGCTACAAGACCGCCTCAAGGCCAATGTAGCGTACTTCCAACAACTGGCCCAAGTCCTGGATCTTCCCCTCATCGACCTCGACTTTACCCCCATCCAGTACGTGGGCATCGGCCGGCCCGAGCTGGCCCTCAAACTGTGCCAGTCCCTACTCGAACGGGGCTACTACACCTGCGTAGCCGGTTATCCAAGCGTTCCCTACAACAACAGTGGACTCCGCATTACCCTCAACCAGCAGCACAGCCGAGAACAAATCCACGGTCTGCTACAGACCCTGTCCACGCTACTGGACGAGCAACTCGCTACTGCCCACTATAATCGCGATGACATCCGTAAGGCCTTTAAAAGCAAACAACGCCCCAGGGCGCTAAAATAGAATAGGTGATTCGTCGGCAGAAGAAGACAAAAGGTGAAACACGGCCGAAATATATGGGGAAAAAAAGATGGTGTA
>CALCCH010000005.1 GCA_937899855.1 uncultured Saprospirales bacterium
ATTTATGCGGTGGCGCCGGTGGGGAAGAGGACAGTGGGAAAAAGGCGAGCAACATACTTATGTCAATCGGCTGGGAAGTTTTCGGGAGTACGATGGCCTCAGGATCTGGTTACTCAATGACCTGGTTGGCCTGAGTGGTCCAGCCGCCATCTTTGCCCACTACGCCACTTTCCAGCGGGCGATCCGCTCGGACGACCGGACCCATTTCCACGAACTGTTCAAACAAATCATGAAGACCTTTAACAGCGACTTTATAGGCTATACCCATGAATGGTCCGGTCTGGACGATGAAGATGATCCCGACTTTGACCTGAAAAAGCTGCAAGCACAATCCGATTGGACCAACAACACCAGCCGCTCCATCCATACCATGTCTAATTTTTACTTCGAAAAAATCCAATAAACGACCCATCGGGAATTCCAAAACCGCCTTTGGCCAACTCCCGAGCCACCGTCGGCATAAAATGATTAACTTGGGGTACTGCCGTGCTGGCTGCTACGCTAAAGCCTGAAGTACGCGTGATACCACTAATGTCTGACCGCAAAAAATGAATAACCCCACCCAACTGGAACGGTACAAAAAGCTACTCCACTACATTGATCTCCACTTTAAGGAAGACCTCAATATCGAAAAAATTGAGGCCATCTCCCATTATTCCTATCGGAACATCAACCGGATATTTGAAGCCCTGCACCACGAAACCATTGGCAAATACATCAAACGGCTGCGCCTGGAAAAGGCCGCCCAGTACCTGAAATACGCCACCATTGGCGTTGCCGATATCGCTCACGAAGTGGGCTTTGCAGACCGGGTTGCCTTCAGCAAAGCCTTTAAGAAAAAATATGGTTGCTCTCCTTCCACATTTCGAAGCAGTAGTGAAGCCATTCTAGCTACGCAGCGGCAGACCCTACTGAATGAAGTAGGGCCAAGCCGACCAAAACTCCAATTCGAAGTCGCGCATTTGCCGGATTTCGAGTACTTGTTTTTGGAACATCGTGGAGACTATGAAGACGTCTCCGCCATTGAGGCGACGAGCCAGCAATTGTACGACTACGTCGAGGACAAAGGAATTCTGAACGACCGCTCCATCTTCATGACCGAAATGATGGATGACAATGAGATCAGCGACCGTATCCACCTGCGCTATAATGTGGGCTTTATTTTGGAGCGCCCCTTGCCCTTTGCACCCGAAGGGCTGTACCGAACCAAAACCCACCGCGCGCAAAAGTACGCCAAGTTTTTCCACGAAGGCACCCCGCAAAGCTATTTTGATTTTTACAAAACGCTGTACGCTTTTTGGATGCTGGACGTCAGCTTGGAACTGGCCGACCTGCCCACCCTTGAGTTTTATCCCGACTACGAGCGGACGAGGCTACCCGCCGAGATGCGTACCGTATTGTATATCCCCGTCGGCACACTAGTCCAAAAAGGACACCCCCCCCACCCCTGCCCACCCCTATCTTTGCGTAAGTATTCATCACAATGGCTTCTAACCAAAAGAAATACTTATGGAAGAAATAGTAAAACAAATGGAGGACAATATTGGGCTCGTTATCCTAATCATCTTTGGCTTCTCCATTACCCTAGCGATTGTAGAGTTCTTTTACGAAGTCTACCAGAAAAAAATCAACAAATGGCGACTGGGCGAAATGTGGGCCAGTTTTGGAGTGTTCATCGTGGCCCAGCTGCTGGAAAAATCCACCAGCTTAATATTCGTCGGCGCTTTTCTCGTGGTGGGGGAGTACATCCCCTACCAGATACCCGTCAACGTGTGGACGACGCTGTTTTGCCTGATCTTGGTCGATTTTATCTATTACTGGGAACACGTCATTGAACACAAAGTCCGAATTTTGTGGAGCTACCACAGCATCCATCACAGTTCGCCCATCTACAACTACACCACCGCCATGCGGGTCTCGTTTATCGACAGCCTGGTCACCTGGGTGTTCTACCTGCCCCTGATTTTTATCGGCTTCCATCCCTACATCGTATTGCTTTGTTTCTTCCTGGTCTTGTCCTACCAGTTCTGGTTGCACACCGAGTTGATCGGTAAGTTGGGTTGGTTCGAAAAAATCTTTATGACCCCTTCGCAGCACCGCGTGCACCATGGCTCTGACGACCTGTACCTCGACAAAAACTTCGGCGCCCTGCTGTCGATTTGGGACCGCATGTTTGGTACCTTTCAAGAGGAGAAGCATACGCCTACCTACGGATTGACCAAACCGATCAATACCATCAACCCCATCAAGGTACACCTCGTAGAGTACATCGATATCTTCCAGGACGTACGCAAAGCCAAGAGCTTAAAGGAAGCCTGGAACTATCTGGTGAAGCCTCCCGGGTGGACACCCAAAAATCAATAAAGTACCAACCAAACACCGATAAATAAAACAAAGACCATATTGTCCGTTCTGATGGCCATCGCCTTAGCCGGTGCCAAAGCACAATCGGACCACTCCCTGATCGGTAAATGGCAAAGCCTTTATGAGGTGGAAGGGGAAAAAATACGAGTGGACTACCAGTTTAAAAACGAAAGAGAAAAACTGGGCTGCTATGCCGTACTTTTCAAGGACGACGCGGGGAATGAAGAAGCTGCCAATACGGTGGTGATGAGCAGTATTGATTTTGAGAACCAAAGGGGCAAAGCCCAGTACTTACTCCAGTACGAAGGGGAAACCTACGAAGTGGAGGCCACTTTGCGTTTGATCAATGCCCAAACCCTGGAAGTACATTATTCCTACTATGGCTACGCGGATACGGAAACTTGGAAAAGGCAGAAGTAACGATGAACATCAACACGATTTTTAAGCCTTACCGATTAAAATTTAGCTTCACCCTCCTCCTGATTTTTACCGAGGCGGCACTGACGATCTTATTTCCCTTGTTTATTGGCTACGCCATTGACAGCGCCATCCAGGGCAGTTATCAGGGCTCCTTACAGTTGGGAGGCTTGGGAGTGGTGGCACTCGTTATTGGCGTCGGGAGAAGGGTTTTTGATTCCCGGTTTTACGCTAAGGTCTTCCAAGACTTGGGGGCGCAGGTGATTTCAAAAATGGAGGAGGAAGTCCCCTCCAAAAAGTCAGCCCGCTTGGGGATGATCCGCGAGTTGGTGGAATTTTTGGAAAATTCACTGCCCGAGTTGATCGGGAATGTGATTGGACTGATCGGCGTGGTCGCCATCATTGCCACCCTGAACCTAAACGTGTTTTACGGCAGCTTAATCGTTACGGTCCTGGTCTTTCTCATTTACGGGACGACGAGTGCCAAAACCATTCGCCTAAACAAATCGGCCAACGACGAATTGGAAAAACAAGTCACCGTTATCGCTACCAAGGACCGCCGCCGCCTTGAGCGCCACCTGGGGGAGATGATGAAATGGAACGTCAAGCTATCGGACCTAGAAGCCATCAACTTTTCCATTTCCTGGGTGGTATTGATCGCCTTTCTGGTGGGCTCCGTGATGATTTCGGTGAGTGATGGCATGGTGAAATACGGCGCGCTGTTTTCCCTGATCATGTACGTGTTCCAATACATGGAAAATGTCATCAACCTGCCCCTGTTTTTCCATATCTACCTTCGCTTACGAGAAATCTATGCGCGACTGGAATACGTCCAGCAGTTTCCCCGCCCTCACTCCAGGATGAGCCGTCCACGAAGTACCGTTGCCCCAGGCTAGGCCCAAACCACGACCTTCTTGGACGCGTACCAACGGAGGTAATCCTCGGCGTACCGCTGGTCAATGCTGCCCCTTTTGAGTTTCAAGGTAGGGGTCAGCAAGCCATTCTCAATCGTCCACGCCTCCCTCAGAATAATGGCCCTGGCGATTTTCTCGTGATTGATCCGGTTGGCGTTCAAACGTTCCACACTCCGGGCAATGACCTGGTCCACCCGGTCGGGATGTGTAGCCCAACCAATCTCCGATAGGTGGATCAGCGCAAGCGGTTGTGGGACGCCCAAACCCACCACGCAGACCTGCTCGATGTAGTCGTTTTTTGCCAGCTCCTTTTCCAGTACATTGGGCGTGATGTAGCTTCCCTTGGTCGTTTTAAAAGCGTCCTTGATCCGACCCGTAATGCGCAGGTAGCCCGCCTCATCCAGGCTGCCCCGATCACCAGTGTGCATCCAACCGTCGATCAATACCTCCGCGGTCTTTTGGGGATCCCGGTAGTAGCCCGTCATGAGGTAGGGCGTTTTCATCAAGACCTCCCCCGTGTCGGGATGAATCCGCAAGGTACCGTAGGGAACGACGGTACCCACCGAGTCCTGGGGGGCATCGGGCTCGGTGTTGGACGTTATCATCCCACAGGTCTCAGTCATCCCGTACACCTCGATCAAATGGATGCCCAGCTTCCGGTAAAAATCCTTGATAAAAACCGGAGTAATCGCCGCCCCCGTACCAGCCAGCTGGATGTTTTGCATCCCCAGGGCCCGGCGCAATTTCTTCTTCATCAAGCCCGCCACTAGCGGTATTTTTAACAACAACTCCAGTCGCCGTAGTGGTATTTTGGCCAGCACGCCGAGGTAAAATTTGGTCCAAATCCTCGGTGCCGCAAAGAACATATTGGGTTGGGTCTCACGTAAATTTTTAGCAAAGGAATCGAGCGACTCCGCGAAGGAGCTGCTGGCCCCCAGCCAGATGGCGGGAATTTCCAGCCCCAGTCTCTCGGCGATGTGGTTGAGGGGCAGGTAGGAGAAAAAACGGGGCTCCGCTACGTCAAAGTAACCCATCCGACCGTTCTCCGCTTCGCTGCGCATGATCAGGGCGGGACTTCGGTGGATGTGCATCACGCCCTTGGGGGTACTGGTGGTGCCGGAAGTAAATTTGATGGTCCACAAATCATCCAAGTTCGGTACGTAGGTGGGGGCGGGTTCGGCTGCTTCCACCAGTTGATCCCAATCCTTACCCATCGCTATCCGAGCATTTCCCGCGTAGTGTGGAAACCGGATGGCGATGGTGTCGGCGGGAATGGCCGTACGCTTCTCTCCCCAACTATCGAGCTTACCCAGGAAAATGGCTTTCAAATCCCCCAGGGCCACCACCTCCGCCAGCTGGTCTTTGGGCAAGGCCGCGTACAGGGGGACCGATACAAAGCCCCCCATCATAATCGCCAAATCCGCCAAGATCCAGTGGTAGCAGTTCTTGGAGTAAATGCCGACGTGGTCGCCTTTTCGAAGTCCCAAGTGGCGCAGTGCGCTGGCCATCTTACGGGCCTCCTGCCCCGCCTGGGCGTAGCTGAGGAGCAACCACTGATCTCCTTTTGGCTGTCGTAAAAAGACCCGATCCGGCGTAGTCCGTTCCCAGTGGTAGAATCGCTCAATGATCGTTGGGATGGTATCGTTCGGTACGTTCATGATGCTTGTGGATAAGTTGAGTTTAATGGTGGATGTGGGCTCAATGGTGCGCTAGCCCGGATCAAACCGGTGGGGACGATAGTCCACCAGCCATAAGGCAAAATTACGATGGGGGCCGAGCAAATTTATTGTACTAGTTCAACAAATCTGGGGGGCTGACCTGGCCAAGAGGGAGGGCGCTGCATCAAGAGGATTGCTTCCGGCGCAGCTTGCTGAGCCAGGCGGGGGAAATGCGCATAAATTCGGCGATGTACTTGGAAGGGACTTGGGCGATGATCTCGGGGTGTGCTTTGAAGAGGTAGGCGTACAGCTCCGTGCTGCGGTAGCTGATCAATTTGGCCCTCAATTCATTTTCGTAAATGAGGATGTCGAGGACCCTGGAATAGTAAAAATCCCGCAGCGCCGTGTCTTCGTTGATTTTTTGGTCGATGAGTCCCTTTTTTAATTCAAAGACTTCGGTGGCTTCAAAAGCCTTGATTTCGTAGTTGGAGGGTACCTCGTAGTAGTAACTCTCGGCAATGGTGATGATGGGGCGATGGTTGGGCAGGTGAAAGGAAATGGTCCGCAGCTGGTTGCTTTCGTCCTGGTGAAACCGCTTGAGCAATCCGCCCCGCTGTACGTAAAAGATGCGGTCGCAATGCTTGCCAACGGGAATCAAGATTTCGAGGGGCTTTAGCCGTCGGTATTTTCCAAACTCTTGAAAAATCTTAAAAACGGTAGGGGGTAATCGGTATTTGTTTTTTTCCATAAGCAGCTCGCCCCAGTGGATTGGTGAAGTTGACCGAGGAGAATATCGCTAATTTCTCCATCATTTTCAAAAAAACGCGTTGCCCCCCTCTCGGTTCGGCAACGCGCTCTTGGAGTCAAGCCATTAATTGGTCCAGATGGCTTCTAGAAAAGCCCACCCCATGATGAACACCGGAGTAGGCTTTTCCAAATGATGGATAGCAAACGGCTATTCTCCCTGTCCCAAGGAGAAGCCCCGCCGTCCGCCGAACTCGTACAAGTTCTCCGTCTTGATGACGTCGAAACCGGCTTGGTGTAATTTGCTCAGTAGGGAGAGCAAACGCTCGAAAGTGATTTCTCGATACATCGGAGGCGAGGCTTGGGGGGCCACCTCGGTCGCGATAAACCGGCACCGCCAGTGGTCCGTACAGTAGGTGTATGCTTGCCCCTTGGGGTATACTTTGACCCCCCGGTTGGTAATCATCTTGAGCTTCATCTTGGCATCGCCCAATTGATCCAACTGCTGACCGATAATCTGCGGGTCCGAGCCGGGCCAATCGAGAAATACGTCTACTCCCACCAGGGTTTTGCGCACTGCGGGGCGCTCGTAGGCCTTGATGTTGATCAAGCCATTGCCCAGCGTCATACGGCTGGCTTTTAGCTGTTGGGGCTGGCTACCCAAGCGCTCAATGATGGCCTCGGCAAAGGCTTGCGTACCCACCTTTTGTTGACGCTGGCCCGCCCGATAGATGTCGGCCGTGGCGATGCCATCCTCAATGGTGGCCAACCAGGCATTTTTAATCTTATCCGCAATTTCTGACTGACCAATGTGGGCCAGCATCATCACGGCGGCGTTCAGCAGCCCCGATGGATTGGCCATTTCCCGTCCGGCAATGTCGGGAGCCGAACCGTGAATCGCCTCAAACAGCGCAATTTCTTTGCCGACGTTGGCCGAGCCCGCCAGCCCCACGGAACCCGCCACTTCCGCAACAATATCCGAAATGATGTCGCCGTACAAGTTGGAGGTCACCACCACGTCGTAGCGCTCCGGGTGGGCCGCCAATCGCGCCGCACCGATATCGATGATTTGCACCTCCGTTTCAATCTCGGGATATTCGGGCGCAATTTCTTGAAAGACCTGGTGAAACAAGCCATCCGTCAATTTCATGATGTTGTCTTTGACCATACAAGTCACCTTTTTCCTTCCGTAAGCCCGCGCGTATTCAAAAGCGTAGCGGATGATCTTCTCGCAACCCGGCCGCGTAATCAGCTTGAGGCACTGTACCACATCCTGGGTTTGCTGGTGCTCGATCCCCGCGTAAAGGTCTTCCTCATTTTCTCGAATGATGACCACATCCATCGTGGGATGACCCGTAGCTACAAAGGGATCAAGGGCCCGTACCGGCCGGACGTTGGCAAAAAGTCCCAGTGACTTTCGCAGGGTCACGTTGAGGCTTTTGTAGCCCTTGCCTTGGGGGGTCGTGATGGGGGCTTTGAGAATGACCTTGTTGCGCTTGATCACCTCCCAGCTTTCCTCAGCAATGCCCGCTGAGTTCCCCGCCAAATACACCCGTTCGCCGAGCTCAATAAACTCCGGCTCAATTCGGGCCCCCGCGGCCTTCAGAATCGCCAGGGTAGCTTTCATGATTTCTGGTCCGATGCCATCTCCCTGAGCCACGGCCACCTTGGTGATTTGCTCCGTACCGGAACGTTGCTCTCGACTTGATTTGATACCTAACTGCATGTGGTTTTGTTTTTGCGTTCATCACTGAACGAATGGAAGGAATAAGGAGAAAATGAATGTCTTTATGACATTGCCCGCCAGGGCGAACGGCGTTTGCACTTCGCTTGCTTGACGGCAATCAATTGGACGATTAAGAGAAAATATCAATGTACCGGCTACGGAGGGGCCCTCGGCCTAGCCTCGACCTATTTTTGTTCAATATCCAACGCTAGTACGGAGTCCCTACTCGCTGCTTTCTTTACCGCGCTCCGCAACTATTTCGAGGCAAATATCGGCGGCAGAATCCATATATAAAAATATATGTTTTTTATGAAAAACATAAATGATAGTTTATGTTTTTGGCAATACAATCGGGGAAAAGGAGTAAGGGCCAGGCTTTCAGCCGAGGCGGGGGCTCCCAATGCGCCACAATGAGGTCTTTTATTTTATCCGTTTAGCTATTTATCGGCGATTTAATGGTCGTGGTGATGATCGTCTCCATCCTTGGAATGTTGGTGTCCATCGCCGTGGGAGTGTCCGTCGTGGGAATGATCGTGTACGTGCTCGTGGGCGTGTTCTGCGCCGTAGAAATAGCCGTACATCTGATAGCCAAACAGGCCAATTCCCGCCACGACCAAAAACCAGTTGGCCACTTGGTAAAAACTGCGGTAGCTGTCGCGGCCCTTCCAGCGTGATAGGACGAAGACGATGGGGATCAGGGCCAGGACCTGCCCCAGTTCTACCCCGATGTTGAAGCTGACGATTTTGGCTAAAAACTGCCCTTCGCCCAGGTCAAAGGATTGCAGACGGGTTGATAATCCAAAACCGTGGATGAGGCCAAAGAGAAAAACCATCATCAAGAGGTTGGGGGATTTTGTCCCGAACCAAGTTTGGAAGCCTCCGAGGTTTTCAAATCCCTTGTACAACACGCTAAGTGCAATAACGGCATCGATCAAATGCTCATTGGCTTGGATGCCTAGGTAGGTGGCACTGATGAGGGTAATGCTGTGGCCGATGGTAAACACGGTGATGAAGCGGACAATATCTCGGAAGTTGTCGAGGTAAAAAATGACCCCCACCAGGAACAAGAGGTGGTCGTAGCCCGTCAGCATGTGTTTGGCGCCCACCCAGATGTAGGACAGCAGGCCGCCATTGGTCAGAATCGCCTGATCTGCCGGGCTGACCCCGTGGGCCAGTGCCCAGAGTGGGAGGAAGAGGCAAAGGAGGATAATAAACTTGGGGAATGAAGATGGTTTCATGGAAGTTTGGCTTTAGGTGACGGTCAAAAATACCAATTTGTTTGCCCCCATTCAAACATCTGCCGGGCTGTTTGCGCCCTTTCACGCCCCCGGAACCAGTCTACTTTATTCAAAATGTTTACCTTTGGTAAATGCCGACTTTTATTGTCCCATTCTCAAAAAATAGCAAGGTGAAAAACTATACACTCTCTCTCTTTCTCTTTTTACTTCCCGGGCTGAGTTTTGCGCAAAGTCGCTTAGACACTTTGGTCCAAGAAGGAATTGCCCTCCACGACGCCGGGCGTTATGCCGAAGCCATCGCCACTTACGAAAAAGGCCTAAAAGTTGCTCCCAACGATCCCCTCCTCCACTACGAAATTGCCTATTCCCACTACGCAGCTCAAGACCATGCGGCCGCCATCGTCCACGCCAACAAGGTGCTCAAGCAAAAGGACCAATACCTTAAAGAGGCCTACTTGATCAAAGGTTCCGCGCTCGACAACCAAGGCAAAACCAAGGCGGCGCTAAAAACTTACGCCAAAGGCATCAAGGCCTTTCCCGACAGCTACCTCCTGCCTTACAATGCCGGCCTCACCAACTACCGGACCCAGGATTATGAGCTGGCCGAAATGCACCTAATTAAAGGCATCGAAATCAATCCCGACCACAGCAGTAGCCACTACTTGCTGGCTACCCTCAAAGCCGAACAAGGCGAACGGGTACCCGCCCTGCTGGCCCTCTACCTCTTTCTCTTTCTCGAACCCGATTCCGAACGCTCCGCCGACGCCTGGTCCCTCCTGACCCAATTGCTCCACCGGGGCGTCAGTCGGGAAGACGCCCGCACCATCAACATCTCCGTGGAAATGTTGGAGGACAAGAACGAGTTTTCCGCCCTGGACCTACTGATTCCCCTGATGATCGCCGGAAACAGCACGGAGGAGAATGCGGACAAAACGCCCGAAGAGCTGTTTGTTGAAAATACCCAAGCTATCTTTTCCATGCTGGGCAATGAGGAGGGTAAAAAAGGCGTCTGGTGGGAGGTCTACGCCCCCTTCTTTACCAGTATCGACGACGCGGGTCATACCGAAGCCTTTTGCTACTACCTGAGCCAGGCCAAAGGCGAAGCTGTGACTACCTGGCTGGAGGCCAACCCGGAGAAATTGGAGGCCTTCGGAAAATGGTTACAGTAAAATCCGTTCCTACTCCTTCCTGCGTTCCAGTACTTTAAAAACGTAGGCGCATTCGTTCTTTTCGTCGGGGGCGTGCGCTTCCTCCGATACCACCGTCCACTCGGCCGCGTCGAACTCGGGAAAGAAAACCGTTCCCTCGGGCTCCAAGTCCACCTCGGTGAGGTAGAGTCGATCCAGTAGGGGCATCGCCAGGCGGTAGATTTCACCACCCCCGATAATGAAGGCCTCTTCCTCCTCCTGCTGTTGAGCCAGCGCCAGGGCACCGTCGAGCGAGTCGACGATCAGACAGTTGGAAGCGATGTAGAAAGGGTTGCGCGTAATGATGATATTGGTCCGCTTGGGTAGGGGCCGACCGATGGATTCGAAGCTCTTCCGACCCATGATTACGTGGTGATTCAGGGTGGTCCGTTTGAAGTACTTCAAGTCAGCGGACAGGTACCAGGGAATTTTATTGTGGTGTCCGATCACGCGGTTCCGGGCCATGGCTACAATTGCGGATACGATCATACTAGCGGTATTTTGCCCGCGAAGGTAGCCATTCAAGCCCGATTTTGATGTGCTGATCCGGTAAAATGTTTGCCCTCCAGGACCTGACCCTTGCCGCGGTGAAGCCTCCGCTTGGATAGGAGGCCTAGATCTGGTACTGAATCCCCAGGGTCAGTGCGCTCTTGACCAGGGTGCTCTTCCACCGCTCGTTGGCAAAAATGGGCGTCAGCGACTGACTAAAGACGGGTTCTACCGAGAGCTGCCATTGAGGAGCCACCTGCCATTCCAAACCCAAGCCCAAGAGGTAATCCCAACTGACCGAACGCAAGTTGCGATGCTGCTCGATGACCCGCGACCGTTGGTGCACCAAGCCCCGGCGGTTGATCGTCGTGGCGAGCACTTCGGTACTGTTGTCGAGGAGGAGATTGGCCGCCACCCCACCCTGTGCGGTCAGCCGCAAAGCCCCATCGGTCAGGCGATACTGGACCATCAGTGGAAGGTGGAGGAGGACCAATTGCTGGTTCGTCTGTAGGCCCAGCGGTACGTCGCTGGCGTCGGCAATGGGAGTAGCGGACTCGCGGTACAGGCTGATCTCCGAGCTGACCTCCCCGTAGGCCGTGGGAATTGGTACCCGATAATCGCTTTCGAAACGCTGATTGGGGCCCGGCCGTTCCAGTTGGCGGGAATACCGCAAGCTCACCAAGTGCCGCGACCGCAGGTTCAACTTAGCGTACTGCCCCCCAAGCGCCACCGACCAACGGCGATTCCAATGGTAGCCCACTTCTCCGCCCCACATTCCGCTTACCGAGGTCTTGTCCCGCGCAAAATCCCTGGGGTTGCGGGGCTGTCCTTTGATCCGTACAAAACCGGAGGTGGGAGCGAGCAGTAGACCTACGTAAAAGCCACGTCCTCCGGGACGCAAGCGAGGGATGATCGTCGACTCGCCACCGGAGGTCCTGATTGGCCGCACTTCCACTGGCCCGACAACCAATACCAATGCTTCCAGCGGTAGCCGAGGCAGTACTGCTAAGTCGCTTGGGGAAACCACGTTTGTCCTGGGCCCTGTTTCCGCTTGCCCCAGGGCTCCCACCGTTCCGGCTACGGAATCCTGCTGGTCCTTTTCCGGTGCCCCTTCTTCCACTGGGTACTTATTTTCTGCGGGGTCCGACGTCAGGTTTGCCATCGTCTCCACCGGGTGGTCAGCCGATGGAGCTGGGGGCTTGGCTTCCGCAGTGGAGCGTTCTGCGGTGCTTTGGTCATTCGTTGGGGAGCTGGCTAGGGCAGTACGTTCGGAAGACGGGCCCGCCAGCGAACCAGGCTTGGGCGGTTCCTCACCCGGTGCCAAACGGAGGCTGGGTGGGAAGGGCACGTCCGGGTCATTTTCCCGCGCGGCTTGCTCCCGTTCGTCCAGTAGAGCGCTCGTCTCGGGTGCTCCCTCGCGTTCCGTTGGCTCAGTGGAAGCTGGGTTCTTGGGAGGCAAGCTGGGGGGGAGGGGAGCCGTAGTGGGTTCTTGCTCGGTGGTGACGTTTGGGGAGGCACTGGCCTGGCCCTGGGCCCGAAGGGCTTCCACCTGTTCGGTCAGGGAGGCCAATTGTTGCTGGTAGGAGTAGATAAAATAGCCTACTCCGGCGGTCACTACCAGTACGGCGGCCCAGGTCAGGGGCTTCCACAGGGCGTAGAGGGCGGGGGAACTGGGAGGGGCTGGGGGCAAATGGGGACCGAGGCCTTCCCAGACGCCATCGGAGGGAAGATCCCACTGGTCGGTACTGGGCTCGGTGCGGTCGAGCTCCTCGTCGCGAA
>CALCCH010000006.1 GCA_937899855.1 uncultured Saprospirales bacterium
GTTTTGAACTGGTACGAGCACATCCGCAAACGCCCCGGTATGTACCTGGGGGCAACCAACCAGCGGGGCTTTATCAACGTCCTGCGGGAGGTCTTGGCCGCGCAGGCCTACGGGGGCCCCTACGCGAGGGTGGGATTGGTATTGACCGGTCCCGCAGCGGCACGCTTGGCGTTTGAAGCTCCCCCGACTACGGTCCAGCAGGTACCGGGGCGGGCGCCCTACTGGGTGCTCCTTTCCCAAAACCTGGAAGTGCTAAACGCCCTATCCGAGCGGTTCTACCTCGACTTGATGGGCCCCGCGGGGCAGTTGCAAGGACGACGCCACTACCGTAAGGGACGGGAGGTCGCAGCGGAAGCCTTCGCGCCCTCCGCACCGAGCCTGATCCACGCCACCTTTCAGTTGGATCCCGACATCTGGGGGGAGGCCTTTTGCTGGAACCCCGACTTTCTCCAGGGCGAACTACGGACCTTTGCCTATCTAAACCCGGGCTTGCGGCTGGATTTGGCGTACCGGGTGGCGGAAGTAAATTGTCGCTGCCTCTTCCAGTACGACCGGGGCCTACGGGACTGCATTGAGATCGAGATCCTCCGTGGAAGCGGCGGCGCTTATTGCCTCACCGAGATCGATCTGACGGGTGAGGGGTGGCAACTGCGGGGGGCCTTTGCCTTTCGCGAGTATAGCGTCGACGCTGCTTTTTTACAATCCTACGTCAATCAGGAACGCAGCCCCGATCACGGTACCCACGTCGATGGTTTTCTCCGCGGACTGGCCCGGGGCCTGAGCCAGTATTTTCGGGAGCAGCTACCGATCGATCCCGACCAAGTTTTGGAACGGAGGATTCGGGAAAATATAGTCGCCGCTTTACACCTCCAAATCGCCCATCCCCACTACCGGGGCGCCGTCAAGCACCAACTGGCCAATCCCGAAGTGGTGGAGCCCATCGCCCAGGATGTGGCCACCGCCGTATTCGAGCGGCTAGGGGCGGATCCCGACTTGGCCAAACGGGTGAGGGGCGGTTTACTCCAAAATATAGCCGGAATGACCTAGGGGAAAGATTTTGAAAGCCAGGGAAAAACCCTTAAGTTGAAGCAATACCAAGTTTGCTTCCGCTTGTGAAAACGTTCCTCTTTCTCTTGTTCTTTCCCATTGCCTTACTGGCCCAGCAATCCCCCGCCTTTGAACAGCGGAGCGCCCAGCTCCAAGGGTACCTTAGCGCTTACGACCAGCTTTACCCCCTGGAGTCCTTGTATTCCATGACCCAGCTGGGGCTGTCCGCCAGCGAGCGCGCGCGCTTCCGTGCTTATGTTTCCGAGCCGGAAACACCACTGGCCGACACGGTAGATTGGGTGGAGACCGAATGGCTCTTGGCTTACCTGCAGGATGCCATCGTGGCGGAAATGACGGTGCTGATGCAAGATTCGTTGACCCGCCCCAACGAAACGGACGTGGGATGGATGGGCAATAGCCTGGACATGGTCCGCTCGGACGACGGACGGCTTTACAATTTCTCCCTCGATGAAAAGACGGGGGGGACCTACCGCAGTCGGATTTCCTGGATGTATTACACGGCATGGGAGCTGCCGGAGGGGGAAGGAGCGGAGCCCTTTGCGGTACTGACGGGGGATGGTTTTAACGGCATCTACGCCATTGAGGGGGATGGAAAAATCCAGTACGTCCTGACGGGTTTTGTCCGGGGCTGTTCCTATTGCTTCGAAGATCAGGTTCAGTTGGTGGAGCTGGTGGATGGGGTATTTGAAGAACGCTTCCGCTATGCGGTTCGGTCGCGCAGCTGGGAAGGGGCCATTAGTTACGACCCCGACACCCGACGTATTGAAGTGGGCTACGAAACGGACGACCTGACCGGCGTTTGTTTTTGTGGTAACGAAGCGGAAGAAGAGGCGCCCGAGGCGGACTACGGGACTGGCGAGGAGGGAGAATACCGCCGGTTCCAGTGTTCTTGCAGCTTTATCTACGAAGCGGGGAACTTTGACTTGATCTAATCCTGTTGGGAGCGATTGACGGAGTGAGGAACGGCCGTTCGCGCCCGCGATGCCCCCTTGGGAACTGTCATACCAAAATACTGCGATGAAGGTAAGCATTTGCGTCATTTGTCACCGGAATTTGGGTTCCCCCGAATCGACTTCGCGACACCACCTCATTCCCAAATCGGAAGGGGGGCGGGACTCCCAGACCATTTTGATTCACAACATCTGCCACCAGAAGATTCATTCCTTGTTTACGGAAAAGGAATTGCGGGCGGAATACCATACGGTTGAAAAGCTACGCCAACACGAGGAGATGCAAAAATTTATCAAGTGGGTGTCCCAAAAACACGAAAATTTTTACCAGCGGAATAAACGGAAGAGGCGCTAGCCCTTTCGAATAATCGTATTTTGGCCTCCAAATACCGAGCTTAGTGATGAGCAAGACCGAAGAGAACTTCAACTGGAATCGTTACAATCGCCTGGAGCTGAGCCAGCTCCGCTTGGGGGAACCCCTTCCCCACTGGTCGCTGGAAAGCATCTTTGGCGATGCCGTCCCCAAGCCAGAGGACTTTTTGGGGCGGCCCCTCTTACTGCTCTTTTTCAGCGTGGGCTGCCCGGGCTGTTTGGGGCGGGCCATTCCCTACGCCAATCGCACCGTGTACGAGCGTGGAGAACGGATGGCGGTGCTGGGGATTCACACCAATTTTGAGGGGCACCATTTTCCCTTGGAGCGCTTGGAGGCCGCCCGCGAGAACTTTCACATCCGCTTCCCCTTTTACCGGGACGCCAATTACGATACGACCCTTTTGAATTACGGGGCCGGCGGCACCCCGCACTGGGTGGTGGCCGATGCGGCGGGTAAAGCCACCTACTCCATCTTCGGCTCCGACCCCAATAATGCACTACTCCGCCTGGACTACGTCTTACACGAATTGCTACTCTAGGCACTTCCCTTCATCCCTTCAACTTACGCCCATGCTCTACTGGCTCGACGTTTTGAAATTGGCCAATAATGGCAACCCTCCACCCGACCGCCGTGTCGAGAAGACCGAAGCGGAATGGCGCGACCTACTGAGCCCCGAGCAATTTCGTATCACCCGGCAGCGGGGAACGGAACGGGCCTTTAGCTCCGAGCTGTGCAGCCGCTTTGAGCCGGGCCGCTACGCCTGCGTCTGCTGCGGCACCCCACTCTTCGATGCGGGAGAAAAATTCGAGAGCGGAACGGGCTGGCCCTCCTTTACCCAAGCCATCCGCGCCAACGCCATCGCCTACCGCAAGGATCGTGGCTTCGGAGGCTACCGCATCGAAACGGTTTGCAATACCTGCGATGCCCACCTGGGACACGTCTTTCAGGATGGCCCTCCCCCCAGCGGCCTGCGCTATTGCATCAATGCTCTGGCGTTGGAGAAAGAAAGCCCTTCTGGGGATGCCCCCTCCAACTACTGAGCGATCCGCGCACCAAAGGCGCGGAGCTTTGCGAGTAGAGGCATTCGTAGTGACCGGATAGGGGGAGCTGGAGGTCGGTTAGTTGGCCTGAAGAGGGGAGATTAGGAGGGGGTATCGACATGAGATCGGAGGTGACCACAGGAAAAGTTTGGGGACTGGATAGCATTTCGCCCACTGGGCGGGACCCGCCCCTAAGGTGCCGACACAACGGCGCCCCTTTGCGCAAACCGTACCG
>CALCCH010000007.1 GCA_937899855.1 uncultured Saprospirales bacterium
AATCACTCAGCAGAATGTAATAGTCCAAGCCTCCATTCTGGTATTGGAAAATCGCCCCTTCCAAATCCGCGGTCGCACCAGTGCGGCTACCTTCCGTAGCGGAGGTGATGCTGTAGTCGTAGAGCTGGCCGGGAAGGTCGTAGGTAAAGTTGAGCGGGGGCAGGTATTTGTTTTGATTTTGTCCGAGGTGCTGTACTTGGCGCAGGGTTAGCTTTCCCTGTGGGGTAGGATCGGAGTTGTCGCTGTAGTAAAGGGCGTTGTCAAAGCTGTTGACCGTTTCGGGCGACAGCGAGTAGTCCGTATCCAATTCCACACTACTGATCACCTTGGCGGCAATGTTGCTTTCGATCTGTTGGTAATCGTGTACGTCCAAAATATTTTCACCCAAATGATCGACGCTGGTGATGTACTCAAAATCATCCGGCAGTTCACAATCAAAACCCGGCCCTGGATTATAGTCCAGTACAGCAGCAAAGCTGTAGTCGTAGTCGTCTTTCAGCGCCTTGATGGAAGCGACCGATTGCCCGAGGTCAAAGTTTTTAATCAACACGATTTTGTCCAGCTTTAGCAAACTCCGAGCGAGGTCCGTACGGGCGTAGATGGTACTGCTGCCAGCGGGGTTATCCAACATATCCACACAGCCAATTTCCAGAACCAAAGATTCTCCACCCTCAAAGGTCCCATTGCGGTTGACCACCTCCTTGCCATCCTGGCGGATGTCTTTGACAAACAAGGCGGTGTGGGTTCGAGTGGTGATGGCATCGAGATAGTAGATTTGCTTTTTTCCGTGCGAGAAGGTACTGGCCCGGCCCTGAATGTCTTTGTAGGATCCCTCGTGGGGTGTTCGCCATTCGTAATCCTCCAGCCATTTACCGTATTCAAAATTGACCCAATAGCCAAAATCTCCCGCATCGGCGACGCCGTTGTTGTTTCGGTCGACATAATCCGACCCCGTCACGGAGGTCAGCAGCCAGGTATAAGCGTAGGGATGTGGATTGCTTTGCTCGTTCCAACTATCGCCATTGGTGGGGTCATCGATTTCGGTGTAGTAGTATTCATCAAAAGCGTAGACGGGTTGGGCGTAGTGGTAGTTGACGCCACTCAGATTGGTAACGGTAAAAGCTCCAATTTGGTCCTCGATATTCCGATCCCGAAAAGTAGACCGTTCGGTATTGCTGACCCCGGCCGAGTTGACGAGTCCACGATCCTGGGCCGTTCCGCTGATGATATCGGCATTGGCGTGCCACTCGATGTGTCGCGAACCCGCCAGGTGGTGATCCACTACGTTGAATCCAGCGCTGTTGGCCGTAAAGTCCTGCGCCGGAGAAGTGGGATTGGTAGGCGTCGCGCTTAGAGTAGGAATGCTATTGAGCGTCAGGGCGTTGGAAAAATCATTGACAAAGCGAAAATTACCGGGTTTGGCAAATTCATTGGCAATGTTAAAGTTCATATCCGGCGTATCGGCGCCTTCTACGGTTCCTTTTCGGTAAAGCGTTCCGTTTTCAAAACGATAGGGTTGGATATTGCCCCCGATGCCCTGCCCGGTAACCTGGTAATTGTCGTAGGCGGGAAAGCTACCGCCCCAGTGGTCGGCGGGATCGGGAAACTCCAAGGGGTTGTAATCCTTGTGCCGTAGCAGGTAGGAATCCATGCTGTTTTTATCGAATACGGGATTGATGATGTTGTTGATGAGGTAATCGGGACGCGCCTCCGGTTTGTCAAAGTGGAGTACCCCGTGCGTACGGACGATGTCCGTTTGATCGATCCAGTAACGTTGATAACGGTGAGCGACACTGACGATTCCCAGACCAAAGGTAAAGCCCCCACTCTGAGTAGACAACCTTCCCGCATTGCTGTTGCTAGAAAAAGTAGATGTGCCAGCAATCTTATACGAGCTTTTCAAGCCATCCGTAGATAGGGAAAACCCCACCGAGGTTCCCTTTAGGACGGCCTGCGCCAAAGCTGGCGATTTGGATTTCTTATTAGAGCCTTGCAGTGCGCTCATGATATGACTCAAGGAAACCTTGGCCTTGATGGCCGCATCGGCACTCAGGCCCGAACGATCCAAGCTTACATCGGCCGTAAGGGGCAGGGGAAGCATGGTTAATTGGCGGAGCCCCAATGATGCGCTAGCGTAAAAGCCACCCCGAGCCGAGGAAAGTCCAGCCGAAAAATTACCGATACTCAAGCTCATCCCCACGTCTCCACTATTGCCTTGATAAGTATCACTGTGAAAGGCCAAATCCATCCCAATTTTAGCGCCACCGGCCAAACCGAGCCCCACTCCCACGGAGAAGGTCGTACTCGTTCCGCCCTCCCAATAATCCCTCACGTCCCGTTGGACATCCAAGTGATCGTCCGGGTAAGCATTCACCGTTCGGTTGATGGCTCCCGGGGAGAGGTTCCAGCCGAGCCCCACCCAGGAGGCTTCCGCTAGCGGCTTGATGCCGGCGTGGTAGGCCAGGGCCAGGGGGTAGCCCCCTTCCGGTCCCGGCACTTCCAACAGGGGAATATTGTAGGTAAAATCTCCCGTGGCCAGATTGACCATGTCGGTAGTATCGACGGGTTCGAAGCTGGAGGCCTCCGGCGCCGTCGGGCCCGCCGTCAGGGCCCGGGCCACCGGTGGCAATACCAAGCTCTGTACAAAGGTGAGCAGACAAAAAATGGCCGCCACCCGTAGTCTCTGTTTTTTCCTAAACATGCGTTATAATTTTTACTGTTAAAAAATGAGATAAACTGCCCGGGCCATTCCGCTACGGGAATCGCTACCGGAGAGGCCAGCCAATGGCTGCGCCCCGACGATCCACAGGATCGTCGTTTAAACCAAGCACTGGGAACGACCGAACGCGTCAAATGGGACGCGCACTCGGTACGCCGGAAAGAAAAATTAGGTTGGAAAAATAAAAAGGAATAGCACTAGTTGCCACCAGTGGGAACAGTCCGCTAGTGGAATAAGATACCGGATGGATTAATTAGGTGGGAAAGGAGGAACGGGAAAACGTTTCTCGTAGCACTAGGATAAAGGTAAGCCAAAAATGTGGGCCACGCAATATATGATACAAATTTGTGGCTGATGATCGGTCGTGACTTGTACACTACGCGACAAGGAACAAGCGCGTCACTTGCAATGGGCACGTTCGGGAATACCCCGTTTATCTTTTCGGGTCAGGGAAGCTGGTAATCGTAATTTTTAAAATCTACTCCCATTCCCTCTAGCTTTTGGATCAGGGCCCAGCGTTCTTCGTTGGCAGCCTCAATCCCGGCGTTGCGTTGCTTCAGTCGCTCCAGTTCAACGGTATCGTCCAGCACTTTGGCTTTGGTAAATTTATTGACGGCGTAGTCTTGAATGTAATAAGTGACCCGTTCGTCGCTGGGCTTGCGAATCACCGTTCCCATGGCTTGGTGAACGTCGACCCGGAGGGAGTCGATGTAATAATGAATGATGTCGTAATTAACCCGACGCACGGCCCTGGAATCGACAGAAAACTGAAGGTCCCCTATATTGCGATGGGGCTCCGCACCGTATCGAATGAGCATTTTTACCGTTTCCAAGTCCTGGGTAGCAGCTTTGCTAAGGGGCGAGACCGCTCTGACCCGTCGCCCATTGGCATCGACAAAATCAGCTTCGACGGCGTAGTTGGGGTCGGCGCCCTGGGCGAGCAATGCGCGGACGTAGCGGTGGGTAATCCGCCATTGCATTTGGTTGCCGTAGGGACGGATCGCCTCGATGAGGACACTTTGCTTGGTCTGGGGATTGAGGTAGTTGGGATCGGCCCCCAGCTCCAACAACTTTTCAAAAGCGGGGTAACGCTCTAGCTTGATGCTCAGTCCCAGAACGTTATAGCCGTATTCCGGGCTGGCGACGTTTAGGAGTTCGGGATTGGCCCGGACAATTTTCTCAATCTTTTGCAGCTTACTAGTGGCTACCGCTTGGGCCAGCTCCTGGGCCTCGGTCCCTTCAAAGTCGGGTACGGAGGGGTCCTGGTGCTGGCCACAAGCCGATAAGCTAGCTATCAATACGGTATACCATATCAAAAGGTGTATTCTCATGGACGTGGTGGATCAGTATTGTCAATGATGAAGGTTCGGTCTGACATCTGAATCAGTTCTTGGTAAATCCTGAAGGCATCCTGAACATTGCCCATTTTGTGCTTGTCGAAGGTGTTTTTACCGACCGAGGGGAGCATGATCCGTAGATTGGCTTCCGCTCTCAGGCCCGTATTGCGTTGTACCTTATCCAGGATTTCTCCTTCTACGATATAGGACGTAATATCGGCAGAATTACCGTTTAATCCTAAATTCTTTCTGGTGAGGCCCGATAGACCCGCCGCATTGAAGGTGACTGCCTTGGTCTCCGTGGCAAGCGCGTTGGCACTGGCCAAGCCTCCACCCAAAGAGTGCCCGGTAAAGGAAATTTCGTTGTACTCCTCCGCCAAACTGTGGGCGATCTCCACCGACTCACTATACTGGGCCGATTCTCCAAATACCTGTAAGAGATCCTCTACCCCATCCTTTTTCAAATCCTCGGTACCCGCGGTAGCGTAGATGTACTGTCCTTCAAAACCCGAATCCGCCGTACCCCGGTACAGGGCACCGTACAAACCGGACGGGTTATCGGTTACGTCAATGACCTCCCAGCCATGGCTCGTCACGTCGCCGACCTGAGCCCCGTATACGTGGTTGGCCAAAACGACGTAGACCTCATCGGGGCAGGTGGTACAACCGCCATCAAAATCCACGACTTGATGGGGCTGGTTGCCGAAGGCCAGGTAGGGCGAGTGGAACTCTCGGTAGGGATCAATCGTCATCCAACGACCAACCCGGGCATCGTAACTGCGCAATTCAAAGGCGTTCCAGCCCGTCTCCTCATCTTTTTCCGCGTACTGCCCCTGGAAAGTATGCCGATAAGTCGGTGATGCCGACAGCTTCCGAGCGGGCAATTCCCAACCGTGGGGGTAGTAATCGGCGTACGACAGGACCTCAGCTTTTCCGTCGCTGCCGGCTCGAATCACGGCCCGAACGTTACCAACTTGGTCACTCAATTCGTAACGGTTCTCCCAAGATTGTTGGGGGTAAACCGCCCCAATTCTCTCTTCCGCGTAGATGGGCACCTCAGCGTGTACCGGCGTACACGAAATACAACTGCTGCCACCTTGATAAATGGCTTGGGTCTTGCCATTCATTCCAACGTACCAAGTCGTAGACCAGGACAAGCCACTAAACACCCGCTTGCGCACCCGTTTGCCATCGGGCCCGTAAAAGTACTCCGACAATATCGGAGCACTGGAATTGGTCCCGTTTCTCACTTTGGATACACGTCCGTAGGAATCGTACTCAATGTAGTGATTGGCTTGCACGTCTTTAACCAGTTGCCCCATCACGTTGTACTCGTAATTGTCCGTCGACTGAGAAGTCAATTCGTCGGTTGTACAGTTGTAGGAGTAAGAATCATTGATGTGACGCAGTCGGTTCTGGCCCGGGGTGGTACTGTACTGGTAAGTCAGGTTATCCATCAGTAGGGAGAAACCCGAACAAACCAGGTTACCCGCGGAATAGCGGCGGAGCGTTTTGATGTTGCCGTTTAGATCGTAGCTCAGGGTGTTGTAATAGTCGCTGATGTAAGAAGCTTGTCCGGCATAGCTGGAGTTGCTGTAAGGTACAATATTCGCGAAGTGAGCCTGGTACAGTTCATCCCGGCGGGTATAGCGGTAGCGGTAGGCAAAGTGACCCGACAAGTCGCTGACGCCATTGCTCGCCCGGGCTTTCCAGCGCGAGGCGACGATGTTGCCCGTGAAGCTATTGTAGCTCGTGCTCGTCGATGAGCTGTGGGGAAGTTGGTAGGTATCTTTCCACTTGCCATTTGCCGATCGGTAATCCGATTTGTAGTAGTGCAAGGCCATACTAAAGGGATGTCCCCCACCATTGGCCACGTCGATGATCAGCATGTCTTTAGGGTTCACGGCTTTCAGCTGACCACTCAGGGTATAGATGTAGTGGTCATTGTCCAGTCCACCTCCCAGGCTACGATGCTCAATCTTATCGTCCATGGTGTAGGTAAACTGAGCTTGATTGGTGGCGGCCGTTTGTACTGGATCATCCCGGCGCGTACTGACACTAGTCATCCGCTGGTGGAGATCAAAGCCGTACTGGTGCCGGAATTCATCGGTCTGATTTTTCTGGTAAATGACTTCCGTCACGTTCCCCAGCAAGTCGTAGCGGTACTCCGTCACCTTGGTCGTCAGGTCGCCCGCAATGTCCCGGGCCTCCCAAATGAGCCGGCCTTCTTCATCGTAGCTGTACCAAACCGTTTCGTGGCTGTTCCAAGTTTTGGAAACCTTTCCGCTCAGGTAAGTCTGGGTGTAACCCGCCAGGGAGAAACCGGAATCTGGGGTATCGTATTCCATGTAGGTTTGTTCCGTATTGCCGGAGGTGGGAAAACTGTGGTTGTCAACCCGGAAAGCTAGACTGGTCGCTGAGGAAGAGGATTCTCCCGCTTCGATTTCGCGCCCCCGGAGGTTGTATTTCTTATAGTGGTAACGCCCCTGTGCGGCTTGCTTGGCGTTTTGGCTAAAGCGCGGCCAACCTTCCGCCGTGAAGTAGTATTCCGTGACGCCTTCATCCGGCAATTTTTCCCAGACTTTCTGCCCCAGCGAATTGTAACGGAAAATCGAATAAGCCTTGTGCCCCGGAGAAGTAGCATTGTACAATACATCATTGGGAGCGACGGTCGCCACCAGTTGGTCGCGTAAGTTGTAAATGCTCAGGGTATAGTCCAAATAATTGATATCGTAGGTAATGGTGAGGTTCTGGGTGGAGTTGTTGTTCACCACCCGGTACAATCCGTGAAATAAGAATTTGGAAGAAGCGGTTTCGTTATTGGCCTCCGTACTTTCGTCCTCCAGGTCGTAGATCGTATAGTTGCGACCGCTACCGCTGAGGGTCATTACCGTTCCACTGCCAATGCGCTTGGGCAGATGGATGTCCCGGTAGCTCCCCGGCTTCACCACGATGGTGGTCGACCGAAGGTTGTTGACCGATCCTCCACCCTCCGCGGTGGCGACCACATTACCATTCCGATCCACAAAGCTGACCACCTGATCGCCGTTGGGATCTACGGAAATGGTCTTCCAGTATTGGTTGGTAAAGGTTGTGCTGTTGCACCAACTTTGCAGTTGGTTGCCACTATCGTAGTCACTGTTACCCGCCAGTAAGCACAGGGGGTGTTTGTCGCCAAAGACGTGCCGCAGTTCCGAACCGGCGGGCATGGAGTAGGTCGCAAATTCGTGATCCTCCCCCATCCGGTAGGTATCGCCCGCACCGGCGATGCGGCGCAGCTGCCCGGTCAAATCGCTGTACTCCTCCCGAACGTAGGGGAAATCCGTCACCGCTTGCCACTCCTCTTGGTTGTTGTTGCTGCTGTACCACCAGCC
>CALCCH010000008.1 GCA_937899855.1 uncultured Saprospirales bacterium
ATAAAAGCAATGGTTTTGGAAATTTCGGTGGTATCGGCTGCCTTGTTGGTCACGAATTGCTCAAAGCGATCGAGGTAGCCGATAAAGCGATCGTATTCGCGCAGGTTGAACAAGGAGGTCAGGACGTAATGCAAACCCCGCATGTACAAATCGGGATCCTTTTCGATCATGTTGGGATGCTGTTCAAACAGCTGGACCCATTCGATGGCGTACTTACAGCATTTTTCAAAGTCGAGGAGGATGTAGTAGTACCAAACGTAGGATTGGTTGAGGTAAACGCGTTCGAAAAAGGACAAGCCCTGGATGTCGATTCCCTGCAGATTGGATTTAAAAAACTCCTTGACGATAATCAGGTCCTTCTCGTTTTTGACGTGCCCCACTTGGATGTACAATCCGTGAATTTTAATCTTCAAATTGGACAGGCGACAGCGATTGTTGGTGATGCTGCTCAACTGGGCCGCCTCATCAATCAAATCTTCCACCTTGTTTTTGATGGTACGGCTCCGCGTGATGTGGCGCTCTTCGATCAGCTTTTGAAACTCGATGATTTCAAGGTGGAGGAGGTTTTGGTTGTTCTCAATCGCTAGGGGTTTGATGCGGTCGAGCAAACGCAAGCTCTGGAGGTAGAGTCCTTTCCCGTAAAGGATGCGGGCAAAGTCGATCTGCTCGCGGATTTCGATATCGATATTTTTCTGGATGTGAATCAGCCGGAGGCTGGTCAGGATCTGTTTGTACAGGTGGCGTTTGAGGTTGGCCAGTTGGCTTTTACTCAGGCGTGGAATTTTTTTAAAAATGGCGGCCTCGTCGTAATTCTCCTGCTTGTCGATGGCATCGAAGAGTTGGATAAACCGCAGTTGGCTGCGGTTTTGGGTACGTTGGGCGTAGAGCTTAAAATTGCGTTTCTCCGCCTTGGTCATCGAATTAATCAAGGTCTGGAGTTGGTCTTTTGGCGCCGTGGGGGTAACATCTTTTAATTTCATAAGTTCCTGACAACTAATCGTTTAAAAAACGGTGGAGCCAATTTGGCAATCACATCGCGGGGCATTATTTCATTATCAAAAGTACGGAGAGGCGCTTATGTTTGGTCCAATACGCCAACCAACGCTTTTTACCTAACGTACCAATTGTCCAGCGTCATGAAAAAAATTGAAGCCATCATTCGCCTTTCCCGTTTCGACAAGATTCGGGATGCCCTCGCTCAAATTGGCGTCAATTTTTTTACCCTGCGCGAAGTCAAGGGCTTCGGATTACAAAAGGGAAAAGCCCTCGTTTACCGGGGCAGTGTGTACGATTCCGACTTCATTCCCCGCCTCCAGATCGACATCCTCACCGAAGCCGATAAGGTGGAGCAAATCGTCGAGGCCATCCTCGGATCGGGTCGGACGGGCCAGGTAGGGGACGGAAAAATCGTCATCCTGGATGTCGAGCGCATCGTCCGGATTCGCAACGGAGCGCTCGATGCCAATGCCATCTAATTGGCACTCCGCTGGACCACTCCTACAAGATAGCCAAATTCTACCATTTCCCCGGGCTTTGGTCACCAGTACCCCCAAAGCACCAATTTTTAGTCTAAACCACGCCAAAAAATGAACGAAGCTCTATTTACGGCCAATAATTTGTGGCTCCTGGTAGCCACCGTCCTGGTATTCATCATGCACCTGGGCTTTGCCGCCCTCGAAGCGGGACTCGTCCGCAAAAAGAATACGGTCAACATTTTATTCAAAAACGTCATGATCATCGCCATTGGCCTGATCAGCTATTCCTTCATGGGTTTTAACCTCATGTATCCCGGCACCAATGCGGGCGGCTTCTTCGGCTTCTCCGGCTTCGGCCTCGAAGCTCCGACCGCTCCCGCCATCAAGTACGCCGGGGGAGCTTACACTTACTGGACCGATTTTATTTTTCAAGGCATGTTTGCCGCCACCTGTTGTACCATCGTCTCCGGTGCCGTCGCGGAGCGGATGAAACTCAACAGCTTTTTGATCTTCGCCACCCTTTTCGTAAGCATCAGCTACCCCATCACCGGCATGTGGAAGTGGGGCGCGGGCTGGCTCGAAACCCTGGGCTTTCACGACTTTGCGGGTTCCACCCTCGTTCACGCCGTCGGGGGTTGGGGCGCCCTGGCCGCCATCATCCTGCTCGGGGCCCGGCACGGCAAGTACAGCGAGCGCGGCATCAAGCCCATCCCGGGCCACAACCTACCCCTGGCCGCCATCGGCGTCTTTCTCCTGTGGTTTGGTTGGTTTGGCTTCAACGGGGGCTCCGTCCTCTCGGCCGATCCCGTGGCGGTCTCTCTGGTCTTCGTCACCACCGCCCTAGCCGCCGCGGCGGGGGCCCTGGCCACCTTCTTTACCGCCCACGCCCTCTTCAAAACCCACGACCTCTCCATGGTCCTCAATGGCATCCTGGGCGGCCTGGTCGGCATCACGGCGGGCGCCGACCTGATGAGCCCCGGCGAAGCCATCCTCATCGGAGCGGTAGCCGGCACCATCATCCCCTTTGCCATCGTCGCCTTCGACCGACTGCGACTCGACGATCCCGTAGGGGCTACTTCCGTCCACTTGATCTGCGGCATCTGGGGAACGCTGGCGGTGGGGCTACTGGGTAGCAAAGCGGGTTGGAGCCAGCTGCTACACCAGCTCACCGGTACGCTTGCCATCGGTGCCTTTACCTTTGCCTTTGCCTTCGGAGTCATCTACGTGTTGAAAAAAACCATCGGTATCCGGGTATCCGTCGAGGAAGAACTCAAAGGGCTCGACATCGCCGAACACGATGCCAATGCCTATCAGGAAATGGAGAACGTATCGGCCTACGACCTGGCAATCGACTAGCGACGCCAAGGTGGGAACGGAGCAGCCAGTGACTTTTTTACAATGGAAAATGGGTAGAAACAGCCTGTGGAAGTAACATTTTTTTAACACACAATTCACTCACTGACAGCTAATTGTGAAAAAATAAACCCATTTGAAGGACACATTGCGAGCCATTTTTCATTGCGGATACCGCAACGCTGCCCTTAACTTTGGACCATCATTTGAATAAGCACCTAGATTATTCAACTATCTCTAACCATAAAAAAAATTATTACGATGGCAAAGTTCAAATTCGAGTACATCTGGATGGATGGCTATAAACCAGAAGCCAACTTCCGGGGCAAAACCAAAGTACTGGATCTTGATTCCTACAACGGGGAATTGGACGTGCTCCCCGAGTGGTCCTTCGACGGAAGTTCCACCAAGCAGGCCGAAGGGCATTCCTCCGATTGCCTGTTGCGTCCCGTAGCGGTCTATCCCGACTCGGCCCGCCGCAATGGCTACATTGTCGTCTGTGAAGTATTCAATGCCGACGGTACGCCCCACGACTCCAACGATCGCGCTACCATCGAGGACGATCCGGATTTCTGGTTTGGCTTCGAGCAAGAATACGTACTGACCGAAAACGGCAAGCCCCTCGGTTTTCCCGAGATGGGTTATCCCGAGCCCCAGGGCCCCTACTACTGCGCCGTCGGCCACGGCCGCGTCATGGGTCGCGACATCGTCGAGGAGCACCTCGATGCTTGTTTGGACGCCGGCCTGAGCATCACCGGTATCAACGCCGAGGTGATGATCGGACAGTGGGAATACCAGTGCTTCGGTAAAGGGGGTAAGAAAGCGGCGGACGACATGTTCGTATCGCGTTACCTGCTCCACCGCGTCTGTGAGCAATACGGCATTGTCGTCGACATCCACCCCAAGCCCGTCAAGGGAGATTGGAACGGTTCGGGTATGCACTGCAACTTCTCCAACAAGGAAATGCGCGAGGTCGGAGGGGAAGCCCTTTTCACGGCCATCTGTGAGGCCTTCCGCCCGGTACACGAAGAGCACATCGCCGTATACGGCTCGTCCAACGATCAGCGACTGACGGGGGATCACGAAACCCAGTCGATCGACCAGTTCAGCTACGGCGTCAGCGACCGTGGTGCGTCGATTCGCATCCCCGTATCGGTGCCCAAGACCTGGAAAGGATACCTCGAAGATCGCCGCCCCGCATCGAATGCGAACCCCTACAAAGTAGCCGCCAGAATCATCAAGACCGTAAACAGTGCGGTCGTGCCGGCGGAATAAGAAATTGATGCGCTGCATCTAAAGAATCAATGTCAAGAGCAGTGTTCTAATCAGAACCCTAAGAATTTTGGTTTAGTCCCCGCCCGTCCTACCAGAGTAGGCGGGTCCATCGGGACTATGGTTAGGGCTAGAGGTCGTCTACCAGAGTAGACGGCCTTTTTTTATGCCCCAAAATATGGATCGCCCACGCGACCGGTACGGGAGTTTAGACCATTTCCTTTTCCCAAAACCTTGTTTATCGCGTGACAAATAATTCCCATTGGACTTGCATTATTCCCAGGATATGGCTTACATTTGTGGGGCTTGTTAAACGAGCTGAAAATTGTTAGGCTATTTTTGACCTTACCCAATTTTATCCATTATCTCATAATAACCTGTACTGACCCTCGTCTTTCCACATCTATTCTACGGCGATGGTCCTTCGATCAGAAAACACAGAAACGGTTTTATTTCACCAGTAGGATTTGCGTAAGTCCGGGATGTGATATCCGGCAATGATCGGCGGTGTTCAAGTATTCCTTGCCCCCATCGCAATGGCATCTGTATGGCTATTATCAGCGATTGAAGGGGGCGTAGGGGTCCCGTCTGCCCAATCAGGATGCAAAGTTCCGACGTGCGTAATGGATTCTCAGACTTTCTAAAAAAAGTAGATCGCTACCCAAGTGGCCGCAATGAATGACCCTTCATTGTGCAACCCTTGTCGTGCACCAATTCTGGCGCTGCCAACACTGTACATCGGTCGTTGCGGCTCGTTACCACTATGCCCGCTTGTGGCGGCTAGGCTAGCGCAGCACGGGTCTACGCCTTTATTTTTCACCTTAAATATTTTACCTATGTTTTTCTCCAAGCTTTTTAACCAAACCCTCCTACTGGCTCTGGTCCTGGGCCTCAGCCTAAGCGCCTGCAATAAAGAGGAGCTCGTCGAAGTCAGCCCCAGTCCGCAGCAGGAGTATCCCGCTCAATTGACCATCGACAACTGGGAACAGTTCGTGACGGCACCGAGCGAAGTACTGGCATACCACGCCCAAAACCTGCTCTCCGAGGAGCAACGCCAGATCGCCGCGGAGGCCCAGACTTCCTTTGTCGACCAAGACGACCAAGTGCTGAGTGGCCTCCAGCGGGTACGCGCCTTTAATACGGCCTTTGGCTGGGCCACCTTTCCCAACCTGAGGATTTCCGTCGTCAACAGCAGCGGTGGGGTAACCTGTAGTTTCCCTTCCTCCTTTAATTTTATGGACCCCAACAATGGAGAGAACTACCCGCTCCCCTGCTCCGGCCCCCGCCTGCGGATGGAAGGCCCCACCGTCAACGTACTCAATGGCCTACTGCCCCTGGCCCCCGATGTGGACGTCACCATCGCCCACATCCTCGGAACGGTTCCGTTTACCAATGCGCGCCAGTACCTCGCTGCGGACGCCAATCGGGACGGCATCATCAACATCATCGACGTGGTGGCCATTCGCCGAGTACAACTGGGACTGGACAGCACCTTCCCCAGTAGCCGGAACCTCCTCTTCATCCCGGAGGCAGACTACAACGAGCTGAACGCCATCGTCAGCAGCACGGGTACACTGAGCCAGCCCTTGCTGGTAGCCTACGGCAACTACCCCGATACGGTAAGCAGTCAGCTCACCGACCGTCGGATGATCAAGACGGGAGATGTCGATGGTTCCATTACCATCATCTAGGCACTTACCACGGCCATCTAACTCATACGGTCATTAAGATAATCCTACTGTAATTTCACCCGGAGCTGCTACAACTGGTAGCTTCGGGTATTTTTTTCTAGGCCTGGCACATTTCCCAAAGCTTATTGATCGTCCGCCAGTTGCGCGTGGTCGCAGCTACCTTTAGTTTTTGTTCGAAAAAATTATTGTTCATCTTGGCCCGACCGTAGCCCTTGGGAGAGTAGAAAAAGATGTTGGTGCCGTCGAGGACGAATTCCTCCGGGGCGTAGTCAACTTGGGCCAGGGTGGCGATGCGCTCGGCGGGAGGAGCCGTGGCGAGAAAGGTGAGGTACCAACGGCTGGGGTCTTTGTCGGGGTCTTGGGCGAAGGGATTGTGTTGGAGGACGTAGTCCAAATCCGTAGGGCGCAGGACGAGGGTGGGCACCTCAAAACCGTAATCTGCTTGGATCTGGCTTTTGATTTTTTGGGCCAATACTTGAGGCTCGGTAGCGGGGTGGCGAAAAACGATGTTCCCGCTTTGGATGTAGGTACGCACCTCCGCCAAACCCAACCCGCTCAGTTGCTCCCGCAAGTCGGCCATTTTGATTTTCTTCTGTCCACTGACGTTGATGCCCCGCAGCAGGGCGATGTAAGTTTCCATATCAATTGAGGATTGCAAAGAGGATTTGTACGTAAACGATTTTGATGATCAAGGCGATGGGAAACATGAGCGTATAGCCCACATCCGGCAGGCGATTGCCCGAACGCTCGACGGCGTACTGTAAAATGGCGGGTTGGCTGCTGACCATTCCCATCAAAAAGCTAAAGGGAATTTTGATCCACCGGTAACCAACCCAAAGGGTGATGAGGGCCGTCCCGGTACTGATCAGACTGCCGGCCAGAAAAATCATTCCCGCGCCCCCTTGCGTGATGGTGTTAAAAAAAGTGTGCCCCGAGCGGATGCCGATACAGGCCAGTAGGAGCATCAGTCCAAACTGCTGAAGCGTACGGGCCGCTCCGTAGGGCAGGGTCCAGACGATGGGTCCCGAGCGCCGGAGGGAGCCCAACATCAGGCCGATGATCAGTGGTCCACCCGCAAAACCCAGATTGAAGGCGATGCCCCCCGGCAGGGTCAGCGTGACCATCCCCACCAGCAGGCCCAGGGCCATTCCAAAGCCAAAGGAAAACAAATTGATCCGACTCAGCGCCTCGTAGGAATCACCAAAGAGTTCGGCCAGGCCGCGCTGGTCCTTGCGTTGGGCGACGAAGCGGACGCGGTCGCCCAGCTCCAAAATCGTCCGGCCGTTGGCCAACAAATCCACATCCCCCCGCCGCACCCGCGTCACGATGGCCGAGAAGCGCTCCGCCAAATTGAGCGAAGCCAGACTCTGCCCCGCAATCTTGGGATTCGATACGAAAATCCGACTGATGTCGTACTCCCGCCGGTCGTCCGAAAGCTGAAAGGGCAGTAAATCTCCCATCACCAGCACGACCGATTCAACCGCCTCGCGGCTCCCCACCGCACTGATCCGATCCCCCACCTCCAAACGCGTGTCCCAGTTGATCAACTGCATTTCCTCCCCCCTCTGCAAACGACCAAAGACCACCCGCCAGTCGTACTGCTTCAACAAGCCACGGATACTACGCCCTAGGACCGCCTC
>CALCCH010000009.1 GCA_937899855.1 uncultured Saprospirales bacterium
CAAAATGGGAAGCCCCGTATCCGGATCAAAGGAAAATCGCTCTATGGTTTGGAGCTCACCAACGTCATCGCGTTCAAGACGACTGTAACCAGTGCGCAACCAATTCACCTCGCCTAGAACCCATCGAAAGGAGCTATCGTAGGACACTGTACTGCTTTCGTAAAAACGGTGATTCCTCAGGCCAAACACTGGAGTGTTTGGTATCGTCCGTAGCAGGAAGGAAGAATCCAATTGTGTATCACCATTGTAGAAAAAGCGTTCCTCCATCTGCAGGTACAAGTCCATGCCATTAACTGCTAAGGCAAAGGTCAAGCGCGCGGTCAATTGCTGCAGCCCATCGTAGGTGTAGTCCGTCTCACGATCCAGTTTCCACTCCTGGGTAACGGAATTCCAATCGTGGATTTCCAGCTTACTAAGCAGGCCATCCGCATTGTAGCTCCGACGAAAGCGCTGACTCAAAACCCAATTGTAATTCATCCAGTCGTAGACCAGCACGGTCAACAGTTGATCGGTAGCATCATCGTAGTTGTAAGTGGACCGTTCGTTATTTTCCCAATCCACCCCACCAAATGGCCAAGACTCTTGTGAGCTTTCCACTACGCGACCATCGCTATCCAGGATGCTCGTCCAACGCGAAGAGTTTTGCCATTCGCCCCCTTCCCACAATTGACTCACCCGCACCTCTTCGTTGGCAGAGAACTCCGTGAGCACCCGTTGGCCAAAGCTAATGGGATAAGGAGCCGCCGAACTGTAGTTCAGACTGATAAACCGAATTTGGTGGCCCTCGGAATCGTAGCCGTATTTGATGCGACTGGAGATATAATTTGGGGAAGTACCGTGGTTTACCTCAACGATGGAGTCGAGAACTTTCTGGGAAATATCGTCCAGCCCCAGGCTTAATTCCGGGGTCCATTCGGTAGAAGATGGGTACGGAATATCCGGATCGGAATGTTGAGCGAAGGGGGTCTGCTGAATCAGTAGCCAGACGAATAGTAATAGATAGTTTTTCATAAATAATATTTTTAATAAATTTTGAAAGTCGTTTTCTAGCAACATCCAGTAGGGGGCGGTAAGTCCACCACCAATCGATCCACCACATCCGCGGCCAAGGGGAGACATGACCTGGGCTTGATCCACAAGTACCTTAGGGTAAATCGGATTTCTATTTTGCACAGCGCTGACCCTCATTCTTTTCGCAACAGCCACAAGGGTTATGCTAACAATGAGATCTGGAAAGCATCAAAAATTGGATAAGCTTTTCTTAAATGTATTTGACGGGCATTCACTAACATAAGACCTTTACTGGACATCTCACAGGTACCCGATCCAAGTTTTTCGATAATTCGCGTCATTTCCGCAATATTCACCACGGCTGATGAGCCGAGGATTAGTTTTTGGTAATTTACCGGACAACGGCCAGTAAATCGGTAAATCAGCTACCCGAGCGACCACTTTATGCGTAAACAATGTTATTAGATAGCGTACTAAGGACTACCAATTCCGCAAAATCGCCCGAAGGATTTCGACACCCTGCGTCATCTCCGCCAGGTCCGCCGCCGCAAAACCCATCCGGGTATGGTTCAACTGCCGCCCCGGCGGATTGTACCGCTGCCCATCGGAGAGGTACAGTCCCTGCCGGCCCGCTCGGGCCGCCAATTCGCGCAAGGGAAACTTTGGATCAAAGCCCACCCAAGCCGCCAGGCCGCCCTCGGGCGGCTGGAAATCCACCCAGTCGGACAAGTCGCGCCGCAACAAGTCACAAAATACGTCCCGGCGCTCCCGGTACTGTCGGAGGGCCTTCTTGCGATAACGTTGGATAACGCCCTGCTCCAACAAGTCCGCAATCGCCAATTCCAAGATGGTATCTCCCTGCCGATCCACAAAACGTCGAAAGCGCGCCGCCTCCTCGATCAAGTCCGTGGGGGCCATGAGGTAGCCCACCCGAAAGGCCGGGGCCGTACTTTTGGAAAAGGAACCAATGTACACCACCATACCCGCCCGGTCGGCACTGGCGAGGGGCAGGATCGGCCGATTGTCGTAGTGAAAATCGTAGGAATAATCATCTTCGATGATGGCAAAGCCGTAATCACTGGCCAGGTCCAGCAGGCGAAGGCGGCGTTCGGGGCTCAGACTCACCGTCGTGGGATGGTGGTGGTGCGAAGTCAGGTAAAGGGCCCGAATGGGGGGACCGGATTGACAAAGGGCGTCGATCTCCGCTACGCACAAACCACGATCGTCGACCCGTACGCGGAGCAACTTTGCCCCCAGGGTTTCAAAGCAGAGATCCGCACTGTGGTAATTGGTTTCACCGACGATCACGCGGTCGCCCGGCCGGAGCAATACTTGGGCGGCGAGGTAAATCGCCAATTGGCTCCCCCGGGTAATCATGATGTTGTCGGGACCGAGGGCGAGGCCCCGATCGCGGTTGAATTCCCGGGCTAGGACCTGGCGCAGACGGAGGGGGCCGCGGGCGTCCCCGTAATTGAGTGATTGGGGAGCCCCCCGGCGTAGGGTCCGGGCGTAGGCGGTGGCCAGCTCCTGAGTGGGGGCGAGTCGGACATCGGGGTAGCCGTCCGTAAAGGCCAGGGGGGCGTGGACGACGGGAGCGGGGGAAAGGTGGGGGCGGGGAGTGAGGGCGAAGCCTACCCGGCGGGGGGCCGCGGGGGGGCGGAGGCGGTCGCGGAGGGCCCGGTGACGCACCCGGGGCAGTTGTTCAACTACGAAGCCGCCCCGGTAGGGGACGACGCTGCCCCAGCCCTGGGCTTCCAGCTCGTCGCTGGCGGGGGCGGCGGGTTTGCGGTGGACCTCCAACAGGCGGGCCAGGGTGCGGGTGCCGGGCAGCTTGGTCCCCGGATGGATGATGCCCGCCTGAATTTGGTGACGAAGCCCGTGGGCAATTTGCAGGTAAAGGGACTGGTCAGCCGTTTTATCGAGGGGAATCATGGTTTGGTAAGGCAACATAACTGGACTACTGTTAAATAAAAAAGTGGCGCAACATAGTAGTCCATTAAACTACTACTTTTGAAGCGTAATCACAAACTAAAATCAGTACCCTTATGTCTTCTTATCCCATTCACTCCCGCAACAAGGTCAAGCGGGTCCCCCGAAACGCCCACTACGATCGGGCCACGATTTACGAGATTCTCGACGCGGGTAATTTGTGCCACTTGGGCTTTTCCGTCGAGGGGCAGCCCTTCGTGATTCCTACCATTTACGGTCGGATTGGGGATCGTCTGTACCTACACGGTGCGAGCAAGAGTCGACTCATCAAACACGGGGAAGGGGGCCACCCGATTTGTGTGACCGTGACCCACCTCGATGGTCTGGTCCTGGCCCGCTCGGCTTTCCACCATTCGATGAATTACCGTTCGGCAGTACTATTTGGCGTGGCCAAGCCCGTCGGGGCGGCGGACAAAATGCGGGCCCTCCGAGCCATTTCGGAGCAGCTGTTGCCGGGGCGGTGGGAGGAAAGCCGCCTCCCCAATGCCATCGAACTCAAAGCCACCGGCATCCTGGAATTGGAAATCGAGCAGGCTTCGGCCAAAATTCGGACCGGTCCACCCGTCGACGATGCTGCCGACTGTGCCCTGCCGATTTGGGCGGGAGTGGTCCCTTTACGGCAGCAGTTGGGAACGCCCATCCCGGACGAAGCCCTGTCGCCCAACATTCCCTTTCCCCAAAGCCTTCGCGATTTGGGCTACTGTTAGTGGGGTAGCTGGCCAAACCTCAGCACTGTTTCGTTGTCCCGGCCACAAGTAATTTTTTTGAACGGAGGGTCAACTTTTTTTAAAAAAATTTTCCCTTATTTTTCGGGGCCTCTAGCCGATTTCGGGCATTTCTTTCGGTTTGGTTTTATGGAATTCTTCAGAAAAAGCGTCTATGGAAGGAGTTTTTCTAATTCTCGAGCAAGGGAAAACTCCGTTTTTGACTGCGAACAGAGTTAGCGACTCTGGGTCTGGGTAGCGGAGCTGTATCTCGGTGCAGCGGCCGCAAAGGGGCGCCGTTGAAGTCGGCGCCTTGAGGGTGGGGTCCCGCCCAGTGGGCGAAATACTACCCAGTCTCAAAGCATGCTCCAATTACTTCTAAATTACCCGACCCTTCGATCTCCAAACGACACCCAGCCCAAACCGTTGGTAAGTTACAGTTGAGGATGGGATACCAAGTCAGCCCCTTTGAACAGTTGATTAAAGATCGAGCAAATACCAGGCATTGCAACTGCCGTGCCCGGTACAACCCAGGGCTTGGTCGAGGGGCCGAAAACCCAGTTGGTGGTAGAGCGCATTGGCGCGTTGCATGCGCTCGACGGTTTCCAGGTAGCACTGGGTGTAGTCCAGCTCGCGCGCCGCGACCAAGCATTGGTGTACCAGCCGTTTGCCCCAGCCCCGACCGCGGGCCTCGGGCAGGAAGTACATCTTTTTGAGCTCGCAGACCTGGGCTTCCCCACCCGCTAGCGGACTGATGCCGCCCCCACCCAGGACGCGTTCGTCGCTGCCCAAGATGAAAAAACGGGAGCGCTCCTGAGTATAGGCTTCGTACATTTGATCCACCTCGGGATCGTTGATGGAGTAGCCCGCACCAACGGCTCCGTACTCGGTCATGACTTCGCGGATGATGGCGGCCATGGCGGCGTTGTCGCGGGCTTCGATGGGACGCAGGTGGAGGGTGGGATCGGGAGTCATAAGGCAGGCTGCTTGGAGGAGTGAGGAGGTATTTATACGGCAAGTGGCATGCCCCTGAGTAGGGCACGCCACAGCTATGATTTCGGCTAGAAATTTCGGCTTATCTCTTGAACAAGCGATTGAAGAGCATGCCCGCCACGTCGTCAATCACGCTACCATCGCCATCCTGATCGAGGAATTTGCCGATGATGCCCATTTCCTGGCGCTGCTGTCCGGCGGTATGTACCGAATTGGTCAGCAGGTCGGTGATGCCACCGGCGTCCTGTCCTTGCTCGCGTTTT
>CALCCH010000010.1 GCA_937899855.1 uncultured Saprospirales bacterium
CCCCAGCGGCGATGATCGTGGCGGTCTCCCCCTTTTCCAGGTAGCGGCCCTCCACCAGCTTGGCACTCAATTGCGTCATCTCGTCTTCCCGCTCGGGATCGACACCGATGACCATCACGCCCGCCGTCGACTCCTCGTTGGAGGCCAGGGCGAAGGATTCCAGCCGGGGTACGGTGTACTCCACCTCCTCCACGGAGCGGTCGAGGTACAGCAATTGGTCGTCGAGTAGAAAGGCCTTGTCGAGGGTTTGTTCCTCGGTGTAGCCATCCCCACGGATCTGGGCGTAGCCAAAGAAGTTGTTGACCGAGCTTTCGATCATCGAGTCCCAGATGCCCTTCTGCAGCGAGCTTTGGAAGGAGGCGAAGAATACGGCGAAGGCGATGGCGGCGGTGGTAATAAAGGTCCGACGCTTGTTGCGCCAGATGTTGCGCCAAGCCATTTTCAATAGGGTGTTCATACGGCGGTGAATTGGGGGCCCCTAGCGGGCGCGTTTCATACTTTGGATGGAGAAAAAGGCTTCCTTTAGGGGGCGGTCAAACTGGAGGGACACCTGTTCGACGATGGTTTTGTTGCCCTCATCATCGGCGGGGATGACTTCGAGGGCGGCGGGCAGCAGCCGGCCATCGAATTCCCGGACGTTTTTGCCGAGCAGGGTATTGACCAAGTAGTTGTCCTCATCGTAAAACTCGGTTTTGAGCTGCATAAAGCCTTGCTTGGAAATCCAGATAATGACCTTGCCCCAGACGACGGCGGCGTCTTCGTGGGGAATGAGCTCAACCTGGTAGCAGTCGTAGCCTTCCAGCTCCTCATCGGCGAGCAGCTCGTGGTCGTAATCGGTGACGATGGAGGATTGCTTGACCAGGTCGTCGTTGGTAAAGTCGGAGCCCATCCAGCTTTGCGACATCATACTGGGGGGCATCTTGATGACTCGGTCGATGGTCGGCTGCCAGTTCCACATTTCTTTTTTGCGTTTGAGGAAGGCCGAGCCTTTATCGCGGGCGGGGCCGGTCACCACGATGAGAGAGTATTCATCGCCTTTGCTCCAGGACTTCATCGTCATCTCGCGGGTCCAGGTGGGACGGACAATGGTCATCTTCATCTCTCCCTGCGAGGTCTTTCCCTTGGCGAGGTCGTCGGCCTTTTGAATGATTTGGAGGGCGCTCAGTTCGGCTTGCGCACGGAGGGTGGGGCCGCTGAGGAGTACACAACTCAAGCCCAGCAGCATCGATAGTATTCTTTTCATGATAACTTTTTTTATTCGCTACAAAATTGCTCGATCAAATGGTTTACCATCTCTTCCAGGGGGTAGTCCTCCCGAAGGTTGAGGTAGTGCAGAAAGATACCGTCCAGGGTAGCCGATAGCATCAGGGCCTCCCGACGGGGGTCGGGGGAGCCTTTTTGGCGAAACAGCTCCTCCACCACTTCCAGGTTGGCCCGCGCCTTGGTGCGGATCAGATCGGAATAGCGCTCGACCACCTCCGGTTGGAAAGACAGGGAGGTGATGAGTTTCCAGAAGTGCAGGTTGCTCTTGAGCATTTCGATGTTGTTGAGCAAGAGCTTGCGCAGGCGCTCCCCGGGACTGCTCGGGCCTTCGAGCAGGGTCATCAGCCCCTCCCCCACCGCCATCACCCCGTGGATGATCTCGTCCAACAAGGCCTCCTTACTGGGGAAGTAGTTGTACATCAAGCCCTTGGAAACGCCCGCCGCCTTGGCAATCTGGCTGATCGTGGTGCTGTGGTAGCCCTGGTGGCCAAACAACTCCAGGGCCGCCTGCAGGATGGCCTCGGCGCTTTTCTGGCGGATTTCTTCGTACTGTTCTTTTGTTTTTGGCGACATTTTTTTAGTTGACCGAACGTTTAGTCAAAAGTATTTCAAAAAAAGTTCCCCCACAAGATTTTATCCCAATTTCCGGCTAATCCTCGACGAAAAGGTGGCTTTTCTCGATAAAATATAGGGGGATGGGCCGGTTGTTTTGACGGGTAAAGGGAGAAAACGACTATGTTGTAGCGGATTTTTGAATCAATTGCGGGGAATGGTTAATATTACAGCCCCGTCACTGACGATCACGCAGTCGTACGGAAATCGCCGGGTCTTTATTCCCAAACCGTGTAGCGTCGGACGCTACCCAAAAACGACTTATGCACCAACAGCTTTTGACTCGCCTACTGATTGGCGGTCTTCTCCTTTTGTCTACCCCCCGGGGCGTGGCCCAAGTGAACATCCGGGTGGGTTACAACCTGGGCCTGCTGCGCCCCGAGGGCCATCACGAAATCTACCGGAATTTTAATGCGGACCGCCCTTGGCTCAGCAAGCAACTGCAAGAATTTCGCACCTTGAATGGCCTACAGTTGGGCTTGCGCTACCGCTTTTTACCCGCGCTGGCCCTGGAGGGTACCTGGTACAACCAGTACCACCGGCAGGCGGCGGAAGGTACCAATCCGGCGACCAACAGTAGTTTTAGCCGCATCAGCAGTTTCCGGTATAGCAGTATTGGTTTGGGGGTGGAAAACTTTTTGGGGCCGATCAGCTGGGGGGCGAGCATCAATTACGACCACCTGCGTTTTCGCAGCGATGGAACGGGACAGGACCGGCTACTCGTCCAGGAGAATTTTGGCTGGAGCAGCCATTTCTTTATTTCGTACAACCTCCAAACCCGGGGTACCCTGCGGCTGAGCCTGCGCCCCTACCTACACCGCCCCTGGTACCGCGTACCACTTGTCGCCCTACAGGAAAACCTCAATCCCGGCAGCCCCGCTCCTACCGAACTGGAGGAAGATTATACTGCCTTTGGGCTGATGCTGGTCTTTTACAACGGTCGGTAGCACAAAAAAAGCCAGACTTGTTCCCTAACAAATCCGGCTTTAACCCAAAAAAACAAAAGTTTATTCTACAGCTCAGTAGAAGTGTTAACTCTCTGGTACTGAAATATTTTGCCCCAATTATTTCTCACAAGCCCTGTCCGCCAAATACCGAAGTACAATTCAATTCAATAAGCAGGTTCCGCCGCGTGTGAGCGTGCGGTAAACAACGTTTGGGTTAGACCGGCTTTGGCTTCGCGGGTAGTGATGTCTTTAATTCGTCAATCGGCCTGGGCTCAAGGATTAACTGAACAGCGTTCAGATTTCGGTAAGTTAACTCCCCTACCTATGCTTTTACATTGTCAATTAATTGGCTCTCCCAAGTTGTTGGGTGACCGTTAGTGTCTCCCTTTACCGTCACAATTATAAGATCATTTCCTCTCATTCTTCGTGAACCACCCTGTTACGGGTGACGAAGACCTTATCTAAGGTGATAGAATCATCTCGGTAATTGGTAGGAAGACTTTTGAAGGGAGCGAACACGAAAATTCCGTAGTAGCTCTTTTTTTATTTGTTTGGATGGAAGGCTTTCGCATTCCTTTGGCGTTCTTGTAGCAATGGATGCACTATCTCTTCGATAAGCTAAATATAGCTGGATTCGGGTAGTAAATGAAACCATTGGTGACGAAAGCCCGTTTTGGGGTGACGACTGTACTCAACTTTACTGACTTTATGCGCTGACTTACAGCAGATTCAGTCGATTTAGTAAGTCGTTCTTGTACTTGGGCCCCAGGGGCAGGGTGGCACCTTCGAGGATTACCGTACTGGCTTGGAGGTCCAGGTTTTTGATCTTGGCGAGTTGTACGATCTGACCCCGGTGGATTTGGAGAAAATCCGCGTCTGGCAGCTTTTCTTTAAGCTTGCGCAGCGACATTTTAACGGCGTAGCGCCGTTGAACGGTGTGTAAAATACAGTAGTTGCCTTCCACCTCAATCCAGTGAATCCGGTCGATGTACACCTTATCCAGTTGATTGTTGTGCTTGATGTAGAAGTGGTTTTGGACGCGCTGCTGGGGGCTGTTGCTCCCGAGTAGTTGGATGGCCGATTCGACCATACTTTGCAGCGTATACTTATCGAAGGGTTTGATGATAAAGGCGAAGGGAGAAAGGTCGCGACTGCGCTGGTAGAGCGTTGGTTGGTTGTGAGCGGTGATGAAAATGATGGGAATATCCAGGGGCTGGATGGCTTCGGCTACCTGAATTCCGTCTTTCTCACCATCGATAAAGATATCGATCAGAATCAGGTCGGGGCGCTGCTTTTTTACCAGGGCCAGGGCCTCCTCGGAGTTATTGACGACGGCCTGTACCTGATATCCCAATTCCAGAATAATCATCTCAACCTCTAGGGCATAGGAGTCATCGTCTTCAATAATCAGAACGCTTATTTCGGCCATACGAACACCCTTTAAGGATCAGTGGGAGGTCAAGTCTATTTGGGTTAATTCAGCGATTTATCGACCAAAGGCCGATGTACAGATTACAAAAATACAAAATATGGTGATTAAAAGGAATCTTTACCTGCTGATTGTTTGTTATCTGACGATTGGAGACGGCCGCGCTGGGCGGGATAAGGGAAGTGTAGGTAAATTTGTGTTCCCACTGCTGGCTGGCTTTCGATGCGGATCGTCCCCCCGTGGAGCTCCATCAATTCCTTACACAGCTGGAGGCCCAGCCCCGTTCCCTTGGCCTTTTTCCGCTTGCTCCCCCCCCGTTTGGCGCTTAACTTAAAGAGCTCGCCCAGCTCCTCCTCGCTAAAGCCTTCCCCCTCATCACACACCAAGAGTTCACAACGGGATTCCCGCAAAACCACGTCTACGCGGATCGTCGTCGCGGCTGGCGAAAATTTAATGGCATTATTGATCAAGTTCCGAAGAATAGCGGAGAGGGCATTGGCATCGGCCCGCAATTCGAGCTCCTCCGGCAAGCGATTTTCCAAAATGATCCCCTTGCTCTCGGCCACATCCGCAAATAAAGCGATCACCTCCCGGGTCAACTCCGCCAGGCGCAGCTGCTCCGGTTCGAAGGGCAACGTTCCCCGCTGTACCAGGGCCCAACTGAGTAGGTTGTCGAGCAGGCGGTCCAATTTGTCGTAGGCGCGATCAACGGATTGTCCCAACGCCTCAATGCGGTCCTCCTGCTGGGTCGCAATCAAGTACTTCAACTTTTTGTTCAGACCTCGAAAACTCAACATGGGCCCCCGCAAATCATGAGCGATGATCCCAAAAAACTGGTCCTTGGTCTGGTTGAGCGCCGCCAATTCCCCGTTTTTTGCCTGAATTTCCTGGGTTCGTTTCTCTACCAACTGCTCCAGGAGCAGCTTGTCCCGCTGTAGGGCCCGCAATCGCCAGTTGATGATGAGCACCAGAGCTACCAGCACCAGTACCAACACCAGTAGACGGAACCAGATGTGATGGTGAATCGGTCGTTTGGCGTGAATGGGAATGACCAGTTCTTCGGAAGAGACAAAACTCCCCCCCTGCGCCCGAAGTCGCAGCTTACTCCGGCCGTAGGGCAAGCTGTTGATGTTGAGGTTGTTTTTGCTGATGTAGCGCCAATCCTCGTCCCGCCCTTCGATGCGGTAGGCGTAGCGCAACTGGTCGGGCGCCTGAAAGAAGGGCAGGGTAAAATAAAGGCTAAAGTTTTTTTCCGCTGGTTTCAGCTCCAAAACGCCCTTGCGGCGGTAATCGAGCAGCACGTCCAGCATTTTTCCCGTATTGGGATCGCCCTTTTGCATGGCCGTTATCAGGAGTCGGTCCTGTCCCGCTTGTTTGTTATCCATCCGGGCGGGGTCAAAACTGACCAGACCTTTGAGCCCCCCCAGGTAAAACCGTCCCTCCCGACCGCGACAGGCCGAGATATTGTTGAACTCCTCGTGCGTCAGCCCATCCGAGGGAAAATAGGTGCGTACCGAAAAGTCCTGCCGATTCATTCGCATCAGTCCGTGGATGCTCGGCAAC
>CALCCH010000011.1 GCA_937899855.1 uncultured Saprospirales bacterium
AGGCTCCGAAAATCTTCAAACAATCGGTCGAGATTGGCGTGGTGCAGGATCACGGCGGCAAAACGGCGGCTTTTCTCCATCATGTCGATGTAGTGCAATAAGAATTTGGGCTTGCCCGGATAAAGCGCCCGGAGCGTTTCTCCATCATATTGGGGCAGCTGACCCAATTCTGCGGTATTCAACAGTAAAAGTGGCGTCTCATTGATATATATTTTGTACATTTGCGCACCTTATTAGAGAATGAATAATGGGTTTTGGCGAGCCACAAATATAGCTTGCTTACCGATTAAAACGGCTGTTCGCCGCAGCATTTGTGTCAGGAAGAATCTAGCGCATGTCAATCATTAACCAGAATTCTGAAGCTTTTCTCCACGAGTACCTGAATAACGCTTCCCCCACCGGCTTTGAAGTAAGCGGGCAGCGGCTGTGGTTGGAGTACCTCAAACCTTACATCGACGAGTGGGGCTCCGATAACTACGGCAGCGTATACGGCATCATCAATCCGGGGCAGGACTACCGCGTCGTCATTGAGGGCCACGCCGACGAAATCTCCTGGTTTGTACATTACATCACCGACGATGGCTTTATCTACGTCGTGCGCAACGGAGGTTCCGATCACATCATCGCTCCGTCCAAAAAGGTCAACATCCACACCCCCCAGGGCATCGTCAAGGGGGTCTTTGGCTGGCCCGCCATCCACGTCCGCAAGGGGGAAGACGCCAAGTTGTCGCCCAAGCTGGACAATATCTTTATCGACGTCGGAGCCAAGGACAAAAAGGAAGTCCTCGAAATGGGCATCCACGTGGGTTGTGTGATTACCTTCGAAGACGAACTGGCCAAGCTCAACGCCCGCTACTACGTCGGCCGAGCGCTCGACAATCGGATGGGGGGATTTTGTATCGCGGAGGTGGCGCGGATGCTTCAGGAAAATAAGGTCCAACTGCCCTTTTCGCTCTACATCGTCAACGCCGTTCAGGAGGAAGTAGGCCTGCGGGGAGCCACGATGATTGCCGAGACGATCAAACCCCACGTGGCCATCGTCACCGACGTGACGCACGACACCCACACGCCGCTGCTCAACAAAATCAAGGAAGGCGATGTCAAAAGCGGTAAGGGGCCCACGGTCACTTACGCCCCCGCCGTCCACAACAAGCTCCTCCAACTGATCGTCAATACCGCAGAAGAACACGATATTCCCCTACAACGCGAAGCAGCCTCCCGATCTACGGGTACCGATACCGACGCCTTTGCCTACTCCAACGGTGGGGTTCCCTCGGCCCTCATCTCCCTCCCCCTCCGCTACATGCACACCACCGTCGAGATTGCCCACCTAGACGATGTGGAAAGCGGCTTCCGTCTGATCTACCACACGCTGCAAAAAATTGAGGCCGGAATGAGTTTCAAATACCTCTAAGCCCCCGGGCCATGGCCCTTCTCAAGGACTTTATCAACCTCATTTTATACGGCAACTTCTGGATCGCCCTAGCCGCCAGTACCATGGTCCTCCAAACCCAGTGGCTCTGGCATTCCCCCCCCTACTACTCGGCCCTCACCGGTTTGCTTTTTTTTGCCACCCTCTTCCTCTACGCCCTGCACCGCATTGTCGGCATTTCGCGGCTCAAAGACTTTCTGGAGGAAGAACGCTACGCCGTCATCTACCGCTACCGCCACCACATCCGGGTGTACGCCATCCTGGGGCTGCTCGGTGCCCTGTGCTGCTTTTGGTGGATCCCCTGGGCCATTCGCCTCGAACTGCTGCTACCCGGCTTGCTCTCCCTCGCCTACGTCTGGCCCATCTTTGCCGGCCGGCGGCGCCTGCGTGACATCAATCACCTCAAGATCTTCCTCATCGCCTTGGTCTGGTCCTGGGTGACGGTTCGGCTGCCCTTCGTCGAAGCTGGGCGAAGTACGTTTAGCCCAGCCCAAGCGCTCATGCTCCTCGAACGCGCCCTCTTTGTCTTTGCCATTACCCTCCCCTTCGACATCCGCGACCTGGAGGTGGATCGCTACAGCCAGGTCAAGACCATTCCGAGTATGCTGGGTGTCGAACGTAGCGTATACCTGGCCTACGCCTGCCTGGGCTCCGCCCTGCTCCTGGCCTGGATCCAGGTGGATTACTCACCGGCCTACCACTGGGGACTGAGCCTCTCCTACCTCAGTACCGCCCTCCTACTCTACTGGAGCCGCAGCTACCGACACGATTACTACTATACCGGATTGCTGGACGGTACAATGATTTTCCAGTGGTTGTGGATCTTACTCTGCGACCAATTCCTTTAAAGCAGCGCCTCCGTCGTCCGCAGCAGAGCGGCGATCTTCTCCGCCTCGTAAGCATCGGGATGAGCCGGGCCAAAGCCACCCCGGTCGTTGTCGTAATACTTCCCGCTGTGGGCAGCGTACCCATCCCCCACGGCCAACTCGTAGAGCAGATCGCTCCCCTTCTCCGCGGGCGACCAAAAACGGCCAAAGGCCTCCTTGACCATTTTGGTTTGCAACAGCGATCCTGGGTTGATGGCGATTACGGTTCCTTCCGACCAACGTTGGGCCAGGTGAAAACTCCACATCGTCAGGGCCAATTTGCTTTGGGCGTAAGCCTCCTGGGTGGCCAGGTTGAGCTCACCGGATAAGGCACCGAGGGAAACGGTCTCCTGGGCGGCGGAACTCAGATTTAGCAATCGGGGATCGGGGCTCTGGCTGAGGAGGGGCAGTAATTCGCGACTGAGCAAATAAGGGGCCAGGAAATTTACGACCATCCGCAGATCAAGCCCCCGAGCAATTTGACGGACGGGGCTATTGAATACGCCGGCATTGATGAGGAGTACATCGAGTTGGGGCAAGTCGCGCTGGACCTCCATCGCCATTTGCCGCACGGCAGCGAGGTCCGAAAAATCCGCCACAAAACTCCGGACTTTTTCCGTACCGGCAGCAGCTTGTACTTCTTCGTGGACCCGGGCCAATTTGGCCGCATTCCGCCCGTGTAGGGCCACTCCGTGACCCGCCGCCGCCAGGCGAATGGCGGCCAGCTTGCCGATCCCGTCGGTACTTCCCGTAATTAAAATCGTTTTTTTCATGTAGAAACATCGGGTTGTAGGGGGTGGTGAAATTGAGGCAGTAAGTGCGTGGCGAGGTGTTCCAGGGTCGCCTCCACTGCGCCGGTATTGAAACGCAGATTGAGCGCTACGTGGTTGACGCCAATCGCGCGCAAGTGCTCGAAATACTCGACCAAGCGGTGGAGCCCCAGGCGAAATCCCAGATGGATTGGTTGGGGCAAAGCGTCGTCGGCGGCGGCGAGATCAATGTAGAGGGGTTGTAGAAATGGCTTGTCGTGGTCGTGGAACTGCTCGACGGCGGATCGCCACTGGCGAATCTGCTGGGCTTGCTCGTGTAAATTGCGGGGATAGTACAACCAGCCGTCGCCGTGCTCGGCGTTCCATTCCAGGGTTTGTCGGCTGTGGCCAGTGATGAGTAGTGGAAGACGAGGGCCCATGGGTTTGGGAAGCACGTCAACGGTCCCGTCCAGCCGTCCGAAAGAATTGTCCCTCAGGTTGGGAAAGGACTCCGCCGCCCGGCGCAGGTAGTCAAAGGCGGCACGGAACTGCGCTCCCCGCTGCTCGTAGTCCAAACCCAGGGCGGGATACTCTTGAAAGCGATCGCCCGAAGCGACTCCGAGGATCAGCCGCCCGCCCGATAATTGGTCGATGGTGGCCGCCGCCTTGGCGACGTGTACCGGATGGTGCAGGGGCAGGGCGATACTGGCGATCCCCAGGGCAATTTGGTGGGTTTGACCGGCCAGGTAGCCCAAGTAAGCAAAGGGGTCGTAAGTCTGCCCGGCATCACCAAAGGAAGGGACGTGCAGCGGGACATCGCGGAGCCAGAGGGCTTGATAGCCCAGCGCTTCGATCAGCCGCACCCGTTCGAGGTGGCGGTGCATACTGGGCAGGGACCCCGTTTCGTAGTTTTCGATGGGTACGACGACCCCAATGCTCAATTGACCGGGCGTAAATACCCGATCGTAGGCGGCGTTGATGCTGGCAAAAGCTTTCATAGGTCAGTGGTGCAGCACTGCGGGACAAGGATCAGCTCTCGCTAAGCCAAGTCGTCGGTGGCTTCGATCAGGTAATGGTGACTCACCGATCCGGCGGTGCGGGCCCGCAGGTGGGGAGCGTATTCCGGGTCGTTCATAAAGGCCTGGGCAGCGGCCTTGGAAGGCCATTCGATGAGGATGCGTAAGGCAGCCGGCTGGTCATCGCCTTCCACTTGTTCGTGCTTGGCCGTACGGGCCAAGTACTGGCCACCGTGTTGCGCTACGAGTCGGTTGGCGGTGGGGAGGTAATTGGGAATCCAGGTGTCGTCGGTTGGGCTGACGTCTAATACGGAATAGTAAGCCATGGTAACGTAATTGTGGGGGTGAAACAATGCCACAAAGATGCCGAGATCGAAAGGAGGGGGGCAGGTAAAAGCACGGGATAAATTGGTACTTTAAAAGGATTGGTACCGCTCAATCGTTGAATACTATCGGGTATTCGGGAAAAGATTGGCGCCAGCGTTCAAAGGCCTGGGGCAGTTTTTGCTTCCAGGGTTGCTGATTGGTGAAATAGAGCACCTGATAGGTTCCCGCCTCGCTGTCCAGGGGATCGATGGTAGCGGCCCAGAAGCCTCCGCGTCGGTCGTGCAGCAGGATGGCCTCATCGGTGGTAAACAAACCCATCACCAAGCCTTCCGTCAGGATTCCATTGAGGCCCTCTTGGGGGCTTTGGTAAGCCTGGCTTTCGGACATCTGCATATTTTCGGCCACCTTGGCGTAATTTTCTTTACCGAGCCAGCTTTGAAAAGCATCGTGTTGGGCGGCATCGAGAAAGGCGCGGGACTCGTCGCCAAAGCTCAGCTGGGCCTCCGCCTCAATCACGCGATTGTCGTAGCTGCCCGAGGCGTAAGCCCGCATGCCAAAGCCACAGGCGGAGGTACTGCTGCGCTGTTGGAGCTCGATGCGATCTTCCAGCAGTTGAAAATGGAGCACACAGGCCTCATCGGAATAGGCGTCGTAAACCCGGGCGTGGTAAATGGCGGAGTCGCCCTGGATCCGGGCCCGGCCATCGATCTCGCCGCTGTGAGTAAAACGGACGACGGAAAGGGCAAAGTAAAAACTCGAATCGCGCACGTCGCCAATGACCAGCGTGCCGGCGTCCCAAATGCTGTTGTAATGCCAGGTACCGGACCAGTTGGGCGGCTCGGCCCCACTGCCGGACCGGGCCAAAATTTGAAAGCCGACCGCAACTGCCTCCTCGCTGGCCCGCCATTCCCCCCGGATCGTATCCAGGTTATCGAGCTGGAATTGGTAGCGCTCGGGGCGCTCCTCCTCGCCATCGTACACCCGCAGGAGTACGCTCTCGTCGAGCGCGATCTCTCCCTGAAGTTCGTACTGCCACTCCCCCTTCTCCTCCAGGCGGTGACCACTGAGGTAGCCATCCCCCCAATTGATCAATAGCCAGTCCTCCAGCTCCCCGTCGCTGCGGCGGCCGGAAAAGCGACGTACAAAAGGATCCTTTACACTGGTCAGCTGCTCCCCATAAGAACGAAGTCCCGTGGCGAGGCTATCGCCGGGAATAGCGACTTCGGGTACAGTGGTCGTAGTGGTACTGGTGGGCTCGGAAGTGCAGGCATTGAAGTACAGCAGCAGGTACGACAACAGGGCCAGCATCGTCCCCCGGCCGGTGGGGAATCTCATCATGATTGGCGCAGTTGGTTGCTTTAATCTACGACTAATTTCTGACTTTCTTCCGCTGCTCCCGCCCCAACGATCAGTTGGTAGGTCCCCTTGGGCAAGTAGTACTTGCCGTTTTTCTTTTTGGCAATCTCGATGGGAGTCCGTTCCTTTTCCACCTCCGCCTCGGCGCGCTCGGCATTGATGGCCTTTTCCAATTTCTGGGCGATAAAGTTATCGATACTCAGGTCGTCTTCCAAGTAGTGCAAACCCGCCTCTAGCTCCCGCTCCGCCTTTTTGAGGACCAAGCCGGCTTCATTTTCCAGACGCCATTTTACCTTCCGTGCTTTTTGCAGATAGAGCGGAATTTCCAGCCGGGGCTCGGGAGCCTCCAACCAACGCGACCAAGTGTTGCCCCAGTTGCTCCGGTGCTTGACCTCGTCGCAGGCAAAGAGGTGCAGGGGCTTGGCCAGCAAGTCCTCATCCATCAGTTGGAGCGCCGCCACCGAGCCGACGTAAAAGGAGCGGGCGTGGGTCGCTACCACCAGTTCTTTTTCTCGGGGATGGACGACCAAGTCGTGTACCGCCGCCGCGGGCAGGTCCTTTCCCAGTGGCATAAAGCTCAGCCCCCGATCCATGGAGACGTAGAGCCCATGGTCGGTACCGAGGTAGAGCAGATTTTGGTGGATGGGGTCTTCCTTGACCACGTTGAGGGGCTCGGCGGGCAGGGTCTCCCCCCGCCGTTGCCAATTTTTGCCGTAGTCGGTGGAGACGTAAAGATAGGAAGTAAAATCATCCCAGCGATAGCCGTTGAGGGTGAGGTACGCCAGGCCTTCCTCGTGTTGGGAAGCTTGTACCTTGGTCACCCACAGGTCTTTGGGGAGGCCCGCCGAGATATTTTCCCAACTGTTCCCCCCATCTTTACTGACGTGGACCAGGCCATCGTCCGAGCCCACGTAGAGCAGGCCAAAGCGCAGCGGCGACTCGTGGATCGTTGTCAGCGTACCGTAGGCCACATCTCCCTTTTTGCCTCCCTGTGTCAAGTCCTCGGATAAGGTCTTGAAGTCGGCTCCCCGATTCATCGAACGGTGAAACTTGTTGGAGCCCATGTAGAGGATGTCCTGATTGTGAATGGAAAGGTGAATGGGACTCTGCCAATTCCAGCGCAGCCGGGGTTCGCCCAGTTCGTGCTTGGGCGTGATGTACTGGTAGTCTTCCTTGGCCAAGTCGATGCGGTAGTAATTGCCGAATTGAGAACCGGTATAAACGATATTGTTGTCGCGGGTATCAATCGCTACCTGCATCCCATCGCCCCCGAGAATGGACCGGTAAGGATAACGCCCGGTGTTTTGCCACCTCTTGGAGGCCTAGTAGGTACTGGGGCCCATCCAGACGCCGTTGTCTTGTAGCCCACCGTAGATGCGATAGGGCTTTTGCAGGTCAACCGCCACGGTGTAAAATTGCCCGACCGGAGGATTGTTGCACTTGCTCCAGTGCTCCCCATCGTCGTAGGAAATATTGACCCCGCCATCGTTGCCCAAAATCAGATGGGCATCGCGATCGGGCGAGAGCCAGAGGGCGTGGTGGTCGACGTGTACATTATCGCCATTGATCGACTGGAAGGTGGCCCCTCCGTCATCCGAACGCAGTACGGGAACCCCCAGCAGGTAGAGTTTGTCGGGGTTGTGAGGCGAAACGCGAATCTGGCCAAAGTAATAACCGTAGGAAAAGAACAGGTCATCGAGGTAGCCCTCGTGCGTCTTGCGCCAGCTTTTGCCCAGATCGGTGGAGTGGTACACCTCCGCGCCCACTACCGGCGTATCGAAGAGCAGGGCATTGGCATCTTCCAATTACTCTACGATGTCTGGGTGACGCAGCTCTCCCGCCTTTACGCGTTCCTGATTTTTGCTGGCCCGGTACTTTTTGTGGAAGCGGTTTTTCTCCAAAAAGGCTTGTACTTTTTCGGTCGGTAGCGCTACAAAGTCCTCGACCGACATTTCCCGCAGGTCGTCCTTGCTCAGTACGTCGCTTTCCTCCTTATCTTTTTCGGGAGGTCGCCGATTGTAATTGTCGAGGGAAGCGTAGAGCACCGTCTTGCCATTCTTTTTGGCCAGGGCCAGCCCGATCCGCCCCACTCCCTCGCCGGTAGGGAAGCCACTGCCACGATCGGTAAGCAGGGTCCAGGTCGTCCCCCCATCGGTGCTGCCGTAGATGCCCGAGCCCTCCCCGGATTCGACGAAATTCCAGGCGCGGCGTTCGCGTTGCCAGGTCGCGGTGTAGAGTACCTGAGGGTCATCGGGGTCGATCAGCAGGTCGATGGCTCCGGCATTGGGGTTGACGTAGAGCGTACGCGTCCAGGTGGTACCACCATCGGTGGTTTTATAAACCCCACGTTCTTCGTTGGGGGAATAAAGGTGTCCCAGGACTGCCACCCAGAGGGTATTGGGATCGTCGGGGTGGAGTACGATGCGGCCGATGTGGTGGCTTTCGGGGAGCCCCTGGTGTTGCCAGGTCTGGCCACCGTCTTTGCTTTGGTAGAGCCCCACTCCCGAATAGGAAGAACGGCTGGAATTGTTTTCTCCGGTACCCACCCAGATGATGTCGCGTTGCCAGTCGACGGCGATGTCGCCGATGGTCATCACGGCTTCGCGATCGAAGAGGGGGCTAAAGGAATCCCCGTTGTTTTCGGTCTTCCACAGTCCACCGGTAGCGTAGGCGGCATAGAAAATACTGGGGTCGGCCGGATTGGCATCGACGTCGACCACCCGACCACTAAAGACGCTGGGGCCGACCGAGCGAAAGGGCAGGTGCTTGAAGGGGGATTGGGCGTGCAGCTGCTGGCGTTTTTCAAAACCCGCCAGCCGGGCATCAGCGGGGGTGGCGGGGGGTTGAGGGCCGAAAAGACTGGTGCTAAGGAGTGGG
>CALCCH010000012.1 GCA_937899855.1 uncultured Saprospirales bacterium
ACTTCCAGCGGATGCCTCCGCAGTAAAAGCGAGCGCAAAGATAGATTTTTTTGTTGTCAAAAACCTAAAGTCCTGATAATTAGGGCCCGTATGGGTATTTTTGAAGTCAAAAACCCACCGAACGACCAACTAAAATGACTTTGTACGACGTCTTTAAAGGTAGTACGACCCTCTATTGGGCAGCAAAGCAAAAATAAAATCTATGAATTTGATTCCTTTCCCACGACTGACACTCCTCCCCTTCCTCCTCGGTTTCCTGCTGATCGGCCTGGTACCGAACCGGACGGTAGCGGACACCTGGACCAACCCCAGCTGGCCCCAAATGCTACAAGAATCTAAGCTCATCGCCCTGGTGGAGTACACCAGCTCGGGGACCTACCGGGCTCGGGCCAAGATCGTCAAGACCTACCGGGGCCAGGCAACAGCCAAGGAAATTTGGATTGCGGGCCTCAGCAACCGCTACGGACCCATCGACGAGGTGCAGCCCGGCGATCGCTACCTGGTTTTTCTCCGCCCTTCCCGCCTCCCCTACCGCAATTCGGAACGCTGGAAAAAACAGCTGGCCGAAGACCCAAGCTTTGCCGACTATCACGCCAGCCTGAGCAATGGCCAGGCCTACCACGTCTGGACCCCCAGCGCGGGAGACCTGCGGGTGAAAAGACAACGGGTCCAGTACAGTCTACTGCAAACCGGGTTTAGCGACCAGCACGCCTTTCACCCCCTCCGTACCTTCGAACAATTTTTGGCCACCATCGACCAATCCAATCCCTTCCCCTTTCACCGCCAAATGGTCGGCAAACTGCGCAAACACCTTGAGGAAGAACGCGCTACCCAACACCTGCTGATGCTCCAACTGACTGGCTACCACCAGTACGAAGTCCCCTACGAAGGCATCGCCGAAGTGGGCACCAACGAAGCCTGCCTGGCCCTAGCCCGACTGCTCGGCCAGGTCGAAGGAGCGCTGGCCCGGGACCTGCTGATCCGCTTGCTCGATCACAATAACGGACTGGTACAGGCAGAAGCCGTTCGACAACTCTCGGCGGAAGACGCGGACTTCATCGGCCCCATCCTCCTGCGCCAACTGACCGCCGCCAACGACCCGGCAAGCTACCCGGAGGGGCTGCTCCGTCCCGGGCAGGAACGCATCAGCCCGGGGCTGATCCAAATCATTCGCAGCCTCGGCCAATTGGATTACCAGGCCGCCATCCCCACCCTACTGCCCCTGCTCGATACCGAAGAAGCCCACCTGTTTAGTACCGTCCTCTACGCCCTCCACCAACTCGGTACCGACGCGTACGTCCCCTACCTCAATCGTAAAATCAAAGCGGGCTCCTCAAAACAACTATCCATCATTGCGCGCTTCGTCACCAACAACGATATCGAAGCCTGTATTCCCGCCCTGATGCACTTCATTGCCCACCACGACAAAACGGAATACCCCACCCAGAGTACGATCATTTCCCCCCAGGGTGGCCTGGCCCACTTCCGCAGCGATAGCGTCGAGCAATTTCTGTACGCCGACTTCCAATCCGTGCTGGCGATGGATGGTAAAGCGCACCGCCGCAGCAAGGGCCACTGGCTCGGGGCCTACCTCAACGTTTTTCAACAACTGGACCTCACCCCCGATAAAGCCCTGCTTTACGATGCCCTCTACGATCACTACGGATTAAACCAGCATTTTCGGAATGGAGCACACCACTTTCGTAGGAAGCAGCAGGTGGAAGACTCGCTCGTCCAGCTGGTGTCGACCATCGTCCACCCCATCGAACCCCAAGCCAAAATTACTGCCCTGGTCCTCATCGGTCGCGACTTGGAGGTGGTGGACTACACGGTCCATCTTCAAGTGCCCCCACCCCAGGACAGAAGCACCAAGGAGCCGGAAGTGCTCCGCTCACTCAGCGAGCAGATTTACCAACGTTCTAGCATCAATCAATCCCACCTGCTACGCTCCAGCCGATCGGCTACTTTCACCGACGGCGCCCGAACGATTCCGCGCTCCTTCGACCAGTTGATGGTCAATTTCCTCCGGTATCTGGCCGATCATCCCGACCCACAAGACCTGGCCTTTGCCCAAGGGCTGCTCGACTTCGGTTACGCCCAGTCGGACTTTGAGAAAAGGCTAGTGAATCGTTGTGTAGAGCAAATGCGGGAGAAGCTCGAACGGTAGCAGCAGACCGGACCAGCCTTACTTTTCTCCAGCTCCCAGACAATATCTATTCGGCAATCGCAGTTGAAGAGGCGATTTGATTACGGAAATCTACGCCGGAAATGAAAAGCTACTGGATCGGTATTTTGCTCTTAAGCCTGCCCCCCTACCTGGAGTCGGACGTCGACAAAGCCCTTGGCTTCCTCCACCAGCAAAGCCCCCTCATCGAACGCGTGGTCCCGGCGGCGGACTTTCCCACCGCGGAGATCCTGTCGGTCGTCGCTCCCGAGTTGATTCGCTACGGGTGGCTGCGAGATTTTATGGAGACCCAAGCCCTGGAAATCGCCTACCTCAACTTCGGCAGCTCCGGCGCGGACTTCTCGATCGGGCCCTTTCAGATGAAACCCTCCTTTGTCGAAAAAATGGAGGCCTACGCAGACGCGCACCCCGACGTACAGGACCGCATTCCCTTCCCAATCATCAGTACCGCAAGCACCGAAAAAGCCAAGCGCCACCAACGGCTCGCCCGACTGCGCGACCCGGAGTGGCAACTGCGCTACGCCCTTGCTTTTTACCACATCGGTACGCACCGTTTTGGATTCCTCCAGTCCCTGTCTCCACCAGAGCGACTGGCCTTCCTCGCCACCGCCTACAATTACGGTTTCGACCGTCCGGTGGCCGAAATAAAAGACTGGCAAGCGACCGAGGCCTTTCCCTACGGCCGCAAGTTCCGCGGAGCACAAGCCAGTTACGCCAGCGTGGCCCTCGCCATTTATCGAGGGCTCGAACATTAAAAATATCAATTCATCAAGACCATGCTAAACCTATTGTCCAGGCTTGGCCGGGTAGGCCATTTCCCCTACCGGACCAGCCGCCAAATTGCTTTTGTTTTCCACTCCTCCGGCTCCACCCTACTCGCCTTCACCCTGCTGATACTCGGCACGGCCTGCGAAACCACGGAGACCCCAACACCTCCTCCCCCACTATCGGTCGTCCAAGCCCCCATCCCCGAGCTGGACCCCAGCTTCCAAACGTTCGAACTCGCCGCCGAGCGGGGCGCCCAGTGGCAACTCCCCACGGGCACCCGCAGCACGATTCCGGCCCATGCCGTCGTCGATGCCCAGGACAGCCTCGTCAGCGGGCCCGTCCAATTGCGCTACCGCGAATTCCACGATGCCTACGACATCTACCTCAGCGGCATCCCCATGCGGGTGGGCGATCGCCACTTTAGCACCGCGGGCTCCTTTCACCTCCTGGCGGAACAAAACGCCCAGGCCCTGCGCGTGGCGCCCGATACCAAGATCGAAGTCCGGATGGCTTCCTTTACGGCGGGCGAGGAATACGATTTTTTCCAACTCGATGAATACTCGGGCGCGTGGACCAATTTGGGCACCGCCGCCCCCGAAGTCAACGTGGAACGCGAAAAGCAGGTCCGCAAGATCCGTCGGATGCAACCCCGTCTGCGCTTTCCCCTCAATCGGCGCTACCTGGCCTTCAACTACCGCGCCATCCTGGACGTCTACTTCGATCGGCGGCGGGCCAGCCCCGAGGAGATGGATGGGGTACCAGCCCGGCTCAAAGACTACGGCCTGGGTTGGACGGAGGCCGAAGTACACCAGCGCATCTCCTGGCGGGAGCAGGAGTACCATGCCTCCCTGATGGTGTGGCGAAACGAAAGTGGCAAAGCCTTTCCCGACTGGACCGCCAAACGCTACGGACGGCTGGAGGCCCTGGGGCGGGACCGCTACCGCTACCACGTGGCTAGTGCGGACAGCAGTCAGCTGTTTGAAGTCAAACTGAAAGCCATCATGCCGCTCCAGGCCCTCTTTGCCTTTCCGCCCGAGCACTGGATCGAAGACTACCAAGCCACCATGGCCAAGGTAGAGGCCGAGCAAGAACGCCTCCGAACGATGGCCGAGGTCTACCGTACCTTCGAGGTGGCCGAGATGGGCATCTTCAATTGGGATTACTTTTTGAAGACCGACGAACAGGTGTTGATCAGTGGCCAATTTTCGTTTGAAAAGCACTTGCCGGATTCCCTGGCCGAATTGGAGTTGGTGTTCCTGTCGGGGGACGAACGGGCGGTGGTGGTCTTCCCCCAGGATCGCTGGTCAGAGATCGCGCTGGCGCCGGATCGGGGGGGGCGCTTGTTTTGCCTGTTGCCGGGAAAGCGGCTGGCCGTCTATTCGCCCGAGCAGTACGGGGCGATCAATTTTGATGACTTGCGCGGTCAGGTGGCGGAGGTTAAGGATTTTTATTTTGATATGCCCCAAGCCGAACGGATCGTACAATCGAAGGAGGATTTGATGGAACTGCTAGCGGGAGCGCCCTGATTGGGGAAGGATCGGGCATTTATCGCTATTTTGTGCCCCTATTCATTCGCCTTTTAGCCCCCTTGCCCATGCCACCTTTAAATGCTCAAGATTACCGCCACGTACTCGAAAACGCCCTGTGCTTTATCGTGGTATTTGCCCTGACCGTTTACGGATTGGGGAAGTGGGTCCAATTTGACGGGGCGACCAGCATCGACCGGCCGGTAGCGGAGCTGACGGGGATGGAACTGATGTGGGCCTTTTACGGCTACTCCCGCCCCTTTGTCCTCCTACTGGGGGCCCTCGAAATCAGCGCGGCGCTGCTGCTCCTTTTTGCACAAACCCGTCTGCTGGGCTGCTTGTTTGCCTCCACCATACTGGTCAACATCATCCTCCAGGATATCTTTTACGGGGTCAACGTCGGTGCCCTCCGGGCGGCCCTGCTCTACCAGAGCATTTTGCTGCTGCTGCTTTACTGGCATCGGGAGCGCGTACTCGGGGCCCTTCGCCGACTGCTCGTCCCCAAGCCCCTACCGGTTCACTGGCGCCGGAGCTTAGTCAAGCTCTTGCTGGCCCTGGGGCTCTTTGCCGTGCTACGCATCGGGGAATACTTCCTGACCGTGGGGATTTAAAATGGTGGCTAGCGACCGTTTAAGGACCAGTCGTAGTCCAGATAGCCAATACTGGCCCCTGCGCGGATGGGCACCTTGGAGTACTGGCGTAGGAAAGCGCGGAGGGATTGTTCGCGGGTAAAATCGCCCGGAAACCAATCAAATATTTTGGACAATTCCAGGGCCTCTTCGCTGAGGTGATTTTTATTGGGGTCGTTGATAAAACGGTGGGCCTGGTCGTCCAATTGGCGGTCGAGTTTACGGGCCGTGTAGGCTTCCCAGCGCAGGGCCGGGCAGGAGAAGGAGGCGCAATTGATGGCAAAGTGAATCCGCGGCTCGCGGAAGCCCTGGCGCAGGACGCCGTGTTCGATGGTATTGAGGTCAAAATCCAGGCCTCCGATTTGGAAGAATTTGAGGTCCCAGGGCGAGTTGATCATGGGCAAGCCCTCGGAAATGTCTTTGATGCTGGTCAGGGGCTGGTGGTCGAGAATCAGTTGGATGGTAAAGGCGTTGTAGGCGTTGATCCAGTAGGCGAGTTGTTCGGCTTCGCTCCAGTTGCTGCCGGGGGGATGGCTGCTCAGTTGTCGGAGGTAGGCATCCAGTTGGGTCCGCTCGCGGGCAAAACCGGCGTAGTCGACGCCACCGCTCCGCTCGACGTGCCGCCGGAGCAGGCTATCCCAAGGGGCGTGATCGAGCGGGGGCTGCTCGGTTTGCCCCAGTGTGGTCCAGTCGACGGATTGGCCCCGGACGTCCTTGACCCAAGTCAGTATCCCCAACCCCACTTCGTTGGAGTTTTTCCCCGAAAGTTGCCGGTAGCCAAAGAACAGTAAGCACAGCGAGATGGGCAAGAGTAAAAGGCCCCAAAGTAGTTTTTTCATCGTTTATCAAAACAAGTGGACTACCCAAAGGTTTAAGCCTTCCGGTAGCCCACGATGCTGGATTCCTTTTGGTCTGCTGCCCGACCACTCCGTCCCTAGCGGATGATCACCACCGAACCGATGGTCTTGACCTTGCCCCCTTCGTCCTTCTGCCCCTTCCAGGCCGTCCCGTCCTCAAAGATTCCCGAGACCTTCCAGACGTATACGTCCTGCGGCAGGATCTTGCCGTTGTAAGAACCATCCCAAGCCTCGGTCGGACTGCCGTTCTCCAGCGCCGTCGATTCCCAAAGCAAGAGCCCGTAAGGCGAAAAGACCTGGACGTGGTACTCTTTCAAACCAGTTCCCACTGGCTTGAACAGGCGAACGTCCCCAATACCCAATTCCGGCGAAAAGCCCGTGGGAATAAAGAGGCCTCCGAAAAACTCCGGAGTAAAATTCATCGTGGTATCGTCGACACAGCCAAAGTCATTGCTGGCCTCCAGGTATACCTGCCGCTCGCCGTTGACGAAGTAGCGATAGGACGGATTGGTCTCGGTCGAGCTGCCCCCCTCGGTAAACTCCCAGTAGTAGCTCGTCGCGTCTTCGGAGAGGTTGTAGAAATTGTATTCCCCCGAAGCAAAATCGGGATCGGGCGCCTCGTACTCAAAGTTGGCGAAGGGCGTGGGAAAGACTTCGATCAGTTGCTCCTGTTCGAGGGTATCAAAGCACACCCCATCAATAGAGGCGATCAGGCGCACCGAATAGGTCGCTGCCGTGTCGTAGGTCGTACGGGGTCCGTCCTCCTCCTCCGAGGTACTGCCGTTGCCAAATTCCCATTGGAAGTTGTTGCTGTACAGGGAGTTGTTGAGGAAATTGACCTCCAGTGGGCTACAACCCGAATAAGCCCCCGGTTCGAAATCCGCAATGGGCTGTGCGTAGGTCGTGATCCGCTCCGTAATCGAATCGCGGCAGTTAAATTCGTTGCTCACCAGCAGCTTAATGTCAAAGGTGCCCGCCGTATCGTAGCGGTACACCGGCTCATTGAAAGCCGATTCGCCCCCGTCACCAAAGGTCCACTGGTAGTCCCCCGCCCCCACCGAGGTATCGGTAAAGTCCAATTCTACGGGAAGGCCACAGAGCAAGTCGCGGTCAAATTCAAAGCCCGCTTCCGGTACCGGATACACCTGTACATTGAGCAAGCTGGTATCGTTGAAACAACCGTTGTCGTCGCGCGCAACCAACTGGACCACGTAGGTGCCCACCTCGGTAAAGGTGTGCGTCGGGTTGGGATCGACGGAGGTGTTGCCGTCGCCAAAATTCCAGACGTAGAAATTGGAACCCTGCGAGTTGTTCAAAAAGGTGGTGGTGAAGGGTACGCAGCCAAAGGGTTCGGCCGGTGCGAATTCCGCTTCGGGCAAAGCCTGGACGATCACCTGGCTGGTGTAGGTCGCCGGGCACTGGTTGAACTGCGAGTTCCCCACCAGCGTGACGGTAAATACCCCCGCCGAGTCGTAGACGTGGACGGGAGAGTGTAGCACCGAGGTATCGCCGTCGCCTAAGTCCCAGTAACTGCCCGAGAGGTCGATTGATTCGTTGAAAAATTGAATTTCTTGTCCCAAGCAGACGAAAGGTTCGTGCTGAAACTCCACCTCCGGCGAAGGCAGCACCGTCACCCAGGTCGAACTGGTATCGTAGCCACAGACGTTGGTGGCAAATTGGATAATGCGGAAAGTGCCCGGCTCGGTGTAGGTGTGGATGGGTTCGGACTGGTCAGAAGTGTTGCCGTCGCCAAAGTCCCAGCCGATGGTGGCCCCGGGCGTGGCAAAATTAAAGAAGTCGATCGTAAAGGGTTCGCAGCCCACTCGGTCCGAGACGTTAAAGAAGGATTGTACGTCGGCGGGATCGACCACGATGTCTTGGTAGGCCGTATCCAAGCCACAGACGTTGCCCGCGACCAGGCGGATGGTGTAGGTCGTTTCCGCCGAATCGGCGACGTAGATTTGGTTGCGTGGCAGCGAATCGGTACTGGTTTCCCCATTGCCAAAATCCCAGAAGAAATTGGTGGCGCTACCGGTACTGATGTTGGCAAAGGCCACTTCCTGGGGTGAGCAAATCGTGACGGGCGTAGAGCCGAAGTCGGCCAGCGGCAAGGGGCGTACCAGAACGGGACGTTCTACCTCGCGGCTGCCGCAAAGATTGCTGACCGTCAATTGGACAGTATAGGTCGTATCGTTGATCCCCGGGCCGTAGACGATGGCGGGTGGGCTGATGTCCGTACTGCTTTCGCCATTGCCAAAATCCCAGTCAAAAGCGACTTCAAAACCGCTACTCTGGTTGGTAAATTCTACCGCCAGCGGAGCACAGCCTTCCTCCTCGCTGAGGGCAAAGCCAGGGTCGGGCGCCTCGGTGATCAGGATATCCTGTACCAGGACGTCGCGACAGCCAAATTCGTTGGTCACGATCAACTCCACCGGATAGGTACCGACCGTATCGTAAACGTGGATGGGAGAAAAGGCAATCGAACTCGTCCGATCCCCAAAGTCCCACTGGGTGGTATAGCTCGAATCGGAAGTATTTTGAAAAGCTACCGTCGTATTGGTACAGGCTACGGCCGGAAAGTCAAAACTGGCGTCCTCCATGGGAAAGACCGTAACCGGTTTGGTAGCGCTGGCCACACAGCCTACGTTGGGGTCCTGGTAGAAATAGCGGATGCTGTGGAGGCCATCTCCGGCCGCACTGGGATCAAAAATCCCGTTGATCGAATCCACGATTCCCGGACCGGACCAAAAGCCACCGGCCGGTCCCTCCGCCTCAAACTGTACCGCCGCCTCGTAGACGCAGTAGCTGACCGCTTCCCCCAAGTGGATGTTCGATAGGTCAATGACGTGAATTTCTTTGGTATCCGTCACCCGACAATTCCCCAGCCCGTAGCTGTAGGTCACCTCGTGGGTTCCGCCACCCGTAACGTTGGGATCAAAGGTCCCGGCCACCGAATCGATGATGCCCGTTCCCGTCCAGGTGCCGTTGAGGGGAAAAAAATTACCCAGGGTAATCATCCCCGCATCCATACAAATGCTGTCGTTGGGACCCGCCGAAATCTGTACGGGCTCAACCACCGTGATCGCGCTGATCGCCGTATTGGTACAACCCTCGGCGTCGGTAAAGGTGTAGGTCAGGTCGTACTGACCCGTTCCCCCCGCCACCGCGGGATCAAAGGCATCGTCGTCCACCAAGCCGGTGCCGGACCAGCTACCGCCCAGGGGCGCGTACTGGGGCAGCAAGACCGCTCCCCCCGTATTGCAAATCGTGGTGTCGTTGACCGTCAATTCGGGCAAGCCCAGCACTTCGACGTTCAACCAGGCGATGTCCGCACAACGCGTCACGGGGTCCTGGTAGAAATAGCGCAATTCGTAGGTCCCGGGCCCCACCAGGGCGGGATTAAAGCTCGTTCCCTGCAGGCCGTCCCCCTGCCAAGTGCCCCCCGCCGGACTGACACTACTGAGGTCAAAGGGGCCATCGTTGACACAAATCCGCGGATCGTCGATCATGCGAATCTGAGGCGGCGCCACCAGGTTCATGATTCTTTCGTCGGTCGTCTCGCACACGCCCGTCCCAAAGGTGTAGGTCAGCACCTGAGGACCCGGATTCAAACCGGAGGGATCAAAGGTGTTGTTGATCGGATCGACCCCCGGACCGGACCAGGTTCCATTGGCGGGAGTACCGCTCAACAGGACGGGATTGGCATTGAGACAAAGGTTGAGGTCGATGCCCGCCCGGGCGGTATCGTTGGGCACCACGCTGACGGTCATGCTGTCCAGGTTGGTACAGCTGGTATTGGGATTGGTATAGGTGTAAAACAGGGTATAATCGCCCGGTCCGGGGGTGTTGCCCGCGTTAAACACCCCGCCGGGGCTCACGCCGGTCCCCGTCCAGACGCCACCCGCGGGCGTAAAGCCCGTCAGGGAAATATCGTTGGGGTTTTCGCAAAGGCTTTGATCGGGCCCCGCCTCCACCGTCGGCAGATCGTAAACGACGATGGTCTTGGAGTCCGTCCCCGTACAGCCATCGACATTGGTAACCGAGTACACCAGGGTGTAAGCGCCCGGTCCCGAAGCTGCCGGATCAAAGGCATCGGCGCCGGTGATGACACCGCCGTCGGTAGCCGACCAGGTTCCCCCCACGGGGTCTCCCCCCGTAATCAAAATCGGTGGACTGTCCACACAAACCGCCTGGCTGGCCCCCGCCACCACATCGGGAGCGGGAAATACCGTTACCTCCAAGCTGTCCTGCAGTACGCAAGCCCCGTTGAGGTACATGTAATACAGCGTATTGGTCCCCACGGTGTTGCTACCGGGGGTAAACAAACCGTCGATCGTGACGCCGGTACCGTTCCAGGTTCCGCCGCCGGGGTTGGCACTCAACTGAAAGGCGGTTTCGTCCTGACACAGGGCGTAGTCGTTGTCCAGCACCAAGCTGCCCTCGGCCTCCACCCGTACCGTATCGGTGACGGTATGCGTACCGCACTGGTTTTCGACGGTCAGGGTGTAAGGGTACACACCCGGACTGTCGTACTGGATGTTTTGGGGCAGGGCAGCGGTGGAGCTGCTGGGGCTGGCCCCGGGAAAGCTCCACTGGTAACTGCTGATGGTTCCCCCGTTTTCGGCGACTTGGACGCTGAGGTTGTCAAAGTTTAGGGTCGCGGTCTCGCAAAAGGGTGGGAAGGGGGTCAGGTTGGCCAGGGGATCGGTGGCGATCACGATGGTGGTATCCCAACTGTCGGTCGTACAGGGATTGGTGGTGAGCAGGGTAATGTCGTAGGTCCCCCCCTGGTCAAATACCAGGTCGAGGTGATCCTCCAGGGGGCCCGAGTTGGGTCCGTACTGCCAGCCCGTGGGCGGGCTCACGACCCACTCAAAGCTGATGCTGTCACCGGTGGATTGGTTGATAAAACTCCCCAGGGTTGGGACGCACTCGTCCGGTAAACTGGGCGCGGCGGCAGAATTGAGATCGAGCGTCGCGCCGGCAACTGGGGGCTCCAAGATGGTAAAGGTTTGACCAAAGGAGCCACTGCCGCAGGCGGGGCTGTTGATCGTCATGGTTATGGTGTAGGTACCCGGCGTTTGAAAGACGATTTCAATTTGATTCGAGCTAAAAATATTACCGCTTACGATGGTCCAATCAATCCCCGATACGCCCGGCGAGATGGTCCAACTGGGCGACAGGCTCGATTCACAGACCGAAGGGTTGCCACTGATGACCTCGTTGACGTTGGCCGAGGCATCGCTGATGGCGAAGATGTCGTCGACACAACCCAGGGTGGGCTGATCGACGATAAAGATGGGGACGGGCGGGGTACTCACCTCGATGGGTTCGATCGTCGCCTGCGAGGTACCACAGGGGTTGGAAGCGATCACCTGTACATCGAAGGCGTTTTCGTAGTTGCCCGTCGAAGTCCCCAAGCCACAGGAAGATTCCAGAAAGGTGTAGGAATAGATGGCGGGGACGTTATTCTGGGAAAAGGAGTCGACCACCTCTCCGCCGATGTAGATGAAGTATTCCGTTCCCGTGGGATTGTTGCCGGTGTTGGTGATGGGAAAATTAATCGTGGCCGGGGCACAAAGACCGACCGTATTCCCCGGATTGGCCAGACCGACGGAAGGGTTACTCCCGTTGTAAAACAGGTACGTCCGACTGTCGGAACAGCCGTTGGTCCCCGAGATGGTTACGGTGATGTTGTAGTAGCCGTAGGCCGAATAGTCGTGACTGATATAGCTCGTATTGGGGAAGGTGGCGTTGGTAAAATTCTCTACCGTGCCGTCGCCCCAATTGATGGTGTAGGTATCGTTTTGGGGAATGGTGGTGGAGGCGTTGAAGATTTGCAGGGTCGTTTGGGGGGTGGCGCTACAGGCGCGGAGCAGGTCGGCGGTTAAGCTGGCGTTGCCGGGCGGCGCGG
>CALCCH010000013.1 GCA_937899855.1 uncultured Saprospirales bacterium
ACCTCCCCGGCCCCCACGATGAGCAGGGCCAGTCCGCGTAATTTGAGAAAGATGGGGTACAGTGGATTGCGAGATTTAGACGTACTCATGAGCTTAAGCGTTGGGCCAGGGCAACTGGCGATGAGGAGAAACCGTCACTTTTTGCTGCGCCACTTCCGCCGCCGCCCGCAAGTCGGGATGCAGGGCTACCACCTCTCCGATGACGATGATTCCAGGACTGCCCAGCCCCCGCGCCTTCACCTCCGCTTCGATCGTATCGACCGTTCCCAGCGCCACGCGTTCCGACCGGGTCGACCCACTTTGCACCACCATCACCGGCACCGCGCCCCGGCCCCGATCGCGAAACAATGCCGCAATCTGCCCCAGCTTGCGCATCCCCATCAGAATCACCACCGTCGCCCGCGATTGCGCCGCCAGGCGAACGTCGTCCGACAATTCCCCCGACCGGGTCGTTCCCGTCAGTACCCAAAAACTTTCGCTCACCCCCCGCCGGGTCAGTGGCACCTCCTGCAATTCCGCCACCGCAATCGAACTCGAAATCCCGGGAATCACCCGCGCTTCCACACCAAAGGCCCGTACGAATTCCAACTCTTCCTGCCCCCGACCAAAGACGAAGGCATCGCCCCCCTTCAGCCGTACGACGTGCCCGTGCTGAAAGGCCATCTGTACGATGAGCAGGTTGATTTCCTCCTGCTTAAAATGGTGGCGCCCGGCGCGTTTGCCCACGTAAACCAAGCGGGCATCGGTGGGAGCTTCCCGCAGCAAATCCTTGCTGACCAGAGCATCGTAGAGGACCACATCGGCGGACCGCAGGGCCCGCAAGCCCTTGAGGGTAATGAGTTCGGCATCGCCGGGACCGGCACCAACGAGGCTCACTTTTGCTTGTTTTTTCATCGTCTCCAATTTTGTGGGGGATGGTGAATGATTTAGGCGCGGTAGTAATTACCGATCACCAATTTGTCGTCGCCCCCGCCATTTTGCTGGCGGTAGGCAAATACGCGGCGGACAAAGTCCTGGGCCTGGCGACCGTAGGTGGCCGCAAATTCCAAGCTGGGGGGCTGTTGGTTGAGCTGGAGGACGAGTTCGGGGAAACTGCGATCCAGCGGGAGTTTTTGTTGGTCGATAAAGTGTTCTTGAAAATCGTTGATGATGCCCCGGTGCGTATTGCAGCGGATGTCTTCGCTGAGCAACAGGGCCTTGGCACCGATGACCATGGCGCTGTAGCTGTGGTAGATACTATCGCCCAGGGCCTGCGCTTGGTAGGCTTCGCCGGATAGCTCCAATTTTTCGGCGGCATCCTGGAGGATGAGGCTCACCAGGTCCATGGATACGCCGGCGCACTCCCCCACCCCGATGGCCTGTTGGTACACGCTGTCGTTGCCCCAATCGATAAAGTCGCGATCGTCCAGGTTGTCGGTCCGGGCCAGTTCTTTGAGGAGCTGGTAGAAATAGCGTTTGCCGTGCTGGCGGACAAAATCGTTGAAATACCGGCCGTGGTCTTCCCGCTCGTACTCGTCGAGTAAGAGGCGCAGGGCGTCGGGAATGCGTTTGGTCGGCAGTTTGATGACCCGTTCGGCGATGTAGCCTTTGCCATCCGGGTCGACCCCACCCCCGAGTACGATTTGCATGGCGGGGAGTACCTTGCCCTCGCGTTTGATGGAGCTGCCGTGGAAGCCAATATTGGCCGCCATGTGCTGACCACAGGCGTTCATACAACCGCTGATTTTGATGTTGATCGACGAGGAGGTGATCAGGTGGGGATATTCCTCCCGGACCACTTCCTCTAGCGCCAGGGCCAGGCCCGTACTGTTGGTCACCGCCAGGTTGCAGGTATCGGTACCCGGGCAGGAGGTGATGTCGGCGAGGCTGTTGAAGCCAGGGTCGGCAAGGCCGATGGCGTGGAGGGCATTGAAGAGGGTGGGTAAATATGCGGGGTGGATGAAGCGCAGCAAAATGCCTTGGTTGACGGTGATCCGCAGATCGTCCGCAGCGTAGTGCAGAGCGATTCGGGCCAGGGCGCGGGCGGAGTCGGCATCTAGATCGACCTAACGGATTTAGAGTTGGGCGGCGTAAAAAC
>CALCCH010000014.1 GCA_937899855.1 uncultured Saprospirales bacterium
TTTCACGTGGTCTTTCACAATAATGGAAGTAAAACCATTTTTTTCCATCAGCATGACGCGCCAGCGAAAGCGGTAGCCCTTTTCGTGCCAGAACAACTTGCCGGGATGCTGCAGGTAGCGCAGGGGCAGGTAAAGCTGTAGCGTCAGGTAGAGGACCAGTGCGCCACTCACCAGGGGACTCCAACGGGGGCGGGTTTGCTCGCTGATGGCCGTTCCGTTCAGGACCGGGGCAAAAGGCAGGTAGGAGAGTACTTTTTGGTGCCAAGCGGGGGAGAAGAAGATGATCGTGGAGGAGATCATGATGTAGGGGAACATTCCGAACCGGGGGAAGAGGATGGCGGTGAGGATGTGAAAAACCAGTACGCCCAGGTAGGCCAGGGCTCGGGTTCGTTTGATCCAAAGGAAGAGCCAAATCGTCAGATCGTAGACACAGCCCGCCCAACTGAAGAGAAAGGCCGTTTCCTTGTAGTGCAGCCAGGGCCCCAGCAGGGGCAATTCGTAACGGCCGGGCAGCCAGGTGGCCAGGGGTTGGGCGCGAAAGATCCAGTCGGGGTTGACCTTGGCCAGGCCCGCAAAGAAGTAGACGATGGACAACTGGACTTTAAAAATCAGGACTTGCCAATTGGCGCAGCTCGTTGTTTTTATTTTGGGGAAAAGGAGGCTGTCCAGAGAGTAAAGGCGGTGGGCCGGCACCAGGAGTAGCCAAAACAGGAGGAGGGTGACCAGGTAGTAGTGGTTGAGGTAGTTCGTTTTGTCGAGGAGCTCGCAGTAGGCGAAGAGCAGGAAAAAGGTCAGGGTACTGAGGCGGTAAAAGAGTCCCAGGATGATGCCCACCGCGCTGAGGGCCAGAACGGCGTAGACGTAGTACATCCCATCGCCACTCAGGGGTTGGAGCCAGGAGAAGAAACCAAAATGGTAGGTGGGCTCCAGGTAGAGGTCGTAAATCCAGCCCTGTTGCCAGGTGCGGAGGGTGCTGTAGAGCAGTAGGCTACCGAACACCAAGCGGAACACCACCAAGGGGGCGATGGAGACCCGCTGGAAGAGAAAGCGATCGAGTTGTTGGAGTCGATGTTTCATCTGGCAAAGGTAAACTGGAAAAGGCACCATATCCAAAGATAAGTGCCTTTTCCAATCGAATGATTCTTGGTGCTTTACACCGGGATATTACTTAGTCCCCATCGGTTTTTCCATCCGCATCCTGTACGTCTAGCAGTGGAAACAGATCCGATTTGAACAGTGTCACGATGGTTTGGATACTATTGTAGAGACTGTTGTCACCAGAAATCGAATTGCGATCGCCAATCTGGCTGTAGATCGCCTCGAACTGCGCCTTAATGTCGGTGTCGACGGCAGCTTGGTCTCGGGCCAGCAACAAATCGTCATAGCCCTGCCCGTCGGTGCCATCGGCACCCGTACCGAGGTAAAAGTCTTCGACCTCCTCGATGGACGCGCGCAGCAGGGCCAGGGCAAGGTTCTCATTACCCTCGACCAGCGACTGGTAATAAGCTTCAATCTTAGTGGCATCTGGATCGATGGGACTATCGTTCGGACCGTTGAGGCCGATGGGAATGCCCACCTTATTGCCCCGGATGTGCTCTTCGTAGTAGACCAAGCTTTCGTTGAGTTGTACACTGATGGAACTGCCCAGGGCGGTACCACCATTTTCCACAAAATTGTTCGCCAGATTTCCCGTCCAGAGGGAGACCAAGGTATCGGCCTTGTCTTTCATACTGTTGACCAGGGCCTGGAGGAAAGCCAATCTTTTGGCATCCTCACCGTAGTAGGCCAGCACGTCCGCCGGGCCGTACAGCAGGTAATCGATTGCGGGAAAGCCATTGGCCCGCTCCTGCGCCTCGGTACTAAAATTGTACGATTCGCTAGCGATCAGGTTTTCCAGCAAGGTGACGTCGACGGGGTAGAGATTGGTCGTTTCTACCAGGGCTTGGTTGGAGGTGGAGTAAAAGTTGTGTACAGCGGCAGCTTGGTAAGCCAGATAAGCGGCCCGGTGAGCGGACCTCAAGGTAACCAGGCTTGCCTCATCACGTGATGAAGCAAACCCAGCTACGGCGGCAACAAAATCAGTCATCTCCTCCTGGTACTTCTCCATGGAGGGAATGATGATCTCATTTACCTGATTAGAAAGAAGATCGGTAAAATCCGTTTCGGTCGGATCCGTACCGGGCGTAGGCTCTTCCGAGTCGTCTTCGCCACAGGCGCTAAAGGTCAGAGCGGTCGCCAATACCGCGACCATCAAGTAGAGGAGGTATCCGTGGTCAATTCTTCTTTTTATCATTGGTGTTGCCATTTAAGTGAGGTGATTTAGAAAGGAAGCGCGCCAAATCCGGGGTAGGACCGGTCCAGCAGGTCTTTAGCACTTTGCATTTGTGCATCCGTTACTTCCCACAAGTTGATGTCGTAAACGCCGTTGAGCGAAGCATCGCTGCTCGACCAGCCCATGGTCTGGAGTACGTCGTGGGCTTCGGAAGCCGTCAGGCGACCCTCCGAGTTGAACGACAGGGCGTAGATAAAGGCCAGGGCTTCGGACAGGTGGTGAATCTTGTCTTCGTCGGTAACGTCGTCGATGGCCAGATTCAGGTAGTGGTAAGAAGCAGTGGCCAAGCCTAGCTCCGTGTAGAGCTTGATGTCGGCACGAGCGGCTTCGTAGTAGGCTTCGTTGACCGATTCGTCATTGGGGCCAAAGCCTTCGCCGGCCTTCAATACCGACCGTCCAAAGAGAAAGGCATCCATCAACTTCTCAGCGATATTGATGCCAAATGCATCTTCCGTTTCGTCGCTGAAATCGAAGGTGTAGTTGGCAATGAATACCCCGTCACCGTTGGAAGTGTTGCTGGGGTTGGGGTAGGTCAGGGGATTGGCACCTAAGTAGCCAAATACTTCATCGAAGCGGTGCTGACGATCCGTTCCTTTGCTGGCGTAGTCCGTACCGGCGGCGGATTCGTTGTTTCCTTTTCCGTTTTCAGCACCCGACTGCGAAGGACGCAGGTAGTCATCGACCATCTGGTCGTAGCACATGGCACCGTAGAGCCCCTTTTCGAGTAATTGGATGAATTCCAAACCGTTGGCGTCTACGTGTCTTTTCTTGCTACCCGTGGTAATCATACCAGCCGTACCATTGCTGGCGGTAACCGTAAAGTTGGCCTGGCTGGATTTGGTCAGGCGATCCGCCATCTCTCCAAAAGCGTCCGCTACCGACTGGTCTACGGCACCGATGTCACCGTCGTAGTTGAGTTCGTCAATCTTGGTGCGGATATTGGAGTTACCCTGGGCATCAGGGCTTTGGAATTTATCTTCGTTTTCGTTGATGAGCGCAGCTTTCAAATCCCAGAAAATGGGCTCGTTACGCGAGGAGTCAACGATTTCTTGCAATTGTGCGAGTCTTCTGGTTTGTCCACTGTAAACACCGGGGGCGAAGGCACCCGCCAGATCGTAGGTGGTGGGAATGGTGAAGCCGTCGAGGCTGACGTCACCCAGGGCATCTACCGAGCTGGCGAGGAAGCTAGCGTCCGGTCCCATGGGATCGGTGGGTTCCATTTCATCATCATTGTCACAAGCGGTGAACAACACCGATACGGAAAACAGAATGGCCAATCTGAAAATTGTAATTCTATTCATGTTGCTTTTGTTATTTAATTCAGAGAATAGGTTTTATTAAAATATGTGGTTAAAGTTGGCGCAAAGGTACAAACTATTGATATTTAGTCTAAATAAACGCAGTGTTTATCGTATGGTTTATTTCAATTGCTGATTATTTAGAATATCTTTTGGAATGGTTTGAACACTGAGGATGGTCCATCATCGCGTATTCGGACGCCCTCTAATGGTGGCAGAGAAGAGGTTGAGGAAATGGCGCTGTTTTGCGGGCACAAAGATGCGTCACAAGTCTGGCTTTCTCAATTTTTATTTAGACAAAATCGAAATAAAATCTTCCAAGCGTTGCGCAAATTACACAAGCCCCATTTTTTGTGGGATTGATGGCAGCGCTTGAGGGGACAAAGCAGTTATACTTCATTGGGGATTTCCAAAACTCGATCTGACCTCGCTTTCGGTGGCTTCTTGCTCGCGGCGCTATTCCCGTCCGGGACCCCGCTTTACCAGCCCGCAACTGGACAAACTTCCCGCCCATCTTGCTTGGATAGTGCCACTTTTTGTCCATCTTTATGGCAAGACCATCAAACGACCCACAACATGGAACCACTGTTTACCAGCGACGCCGTTTTGCTCGGCATTCTACTCGTTGTACTTGCCGGGGTATTCTACACCTCTCACCTGGATCACCCGAGCTGGAAAAAGTTTTACACCTACGTCCCGGCCTTGCTGCTCTGCTATTTTCTTCCCGCCCTGCTTCACTGGCCCCTGGGCTTTATCGCCGCGCACTGGTACGAAGACGGCCTGCTGGCTCACCTCCAAGAACTGGGACAGGCCCTGCCCGATCCCAACATGTCCTTTTCGGAAATCCAACAGTGGATCAAAGACCATAATATTCCCGATACCAAACAATTTGAGGGACATTCCCAGCTCTATTACGTCGCCTCCCGCTACCTGCTCCCCGCCAGCCTGGTCCTGCTCTGCGTGAGCATCGACTTCAAGGGCATCTTTAGCCTGGGGTCCAAGGCCCTGATCATGTTCTTCGCCGCTACCATCGGTATTGTGATGGGTGGCCCCATTGCCTTGTTTATCATCCTCAACGTCACTCCCGGTCTGATCGACGCCGATCCCGAACAGGTCTGGAGAGGCCTGTCGACGGTAGCGGGCAGTTGGATCGGGGGAGGGGCCAACCAAAACGCGATGGCCATCATCTACGAAGTAGACGACCAGCCCATCTTTCCGACCATGATCGTGGTCGATGTCATCGTGGCCAATATCTGGATGGGGTTCCTCCTGTACGGCGCTAATATTTCCACTCGGGTAGATGATTGGCTCAGGGCGGACAGCTCGGCGATTGAGGAATTGAAGCGGCGGGTAGCGGATTACCGGGCCAGCATCGCTCAGATGCCGACCACGACCACATTGTTTTTGATGCTGGCCGTGGCCTTTGGAGCGGTGGGCATTTCTCACTGGGGAGCCGATTTTCTGACGCCCTGGATGAGTCAGTACAAGGAAAGCCTCTCCGCGCTCCGGCTCAACTCACTGATGTCGCATTTTTTCTGGTTGATCGTCATTTCCACCACCATTGGACTGGTGCTGTCCTTCACCCGGGCGCGCCAGCTCGAAGGGGTGGGAGCCTCGACTTGGGGCTCGATCTTTATCTACATTTTGGTAGCGACCATCGGGATGAAGATGAACATCGGAGAAATCTTTGACAACATTGGCCTTTTTGCCATTGGCATCATCTGGATGCTCGTTCACGTTACGGTGCTGCTGGTAACGGCCAAGTTGATTCGCGCGCCCTTCTTCTTTGTGGCGGTGGGGAGCCAGGCCAACGTGGGAGGAGCTGCTTCGGCCCCGGTGGTGGCTTCGGCGTTTAGCCCTTCGCTCGCACCGGTGGGGGTATTGATGGCGGTGCTGGGTTACGCCCTGGGGACTTACGGGGCGATCATCTGTGCGGAAATCATGCGAGCCGTGGCGGGGGGCTGAGGCTATTTTACCGGTGTTGAGAAATGTTAAATTTTTTTTTGGTCTATTTTTTTACTAAAAATTTTTCCAGTAAAATCAAGGCTTCTGGCGGATACTTGATGGAAATTCATCATGTATTTTATGGAATTGGAGGCTCAAAAGCGTCAATGTACTGGGTTTTTCTAATTCTCGAGCAAAGAAAGACACCATTTTTGACTGTTTTGACTGCGAACAGAGTTGGATGCTCTGGGTCTGGGTAGCGGAGCCGTGCCTCGGTGCGGTGACCGCAAAGGGGCGCCGTGAGAGTCGGCGCCTAGAGGGTGGGCCCACCCAAGCCCCAAATTTTGTCCAAGATGCACTGAACAGATGGTTTTCAATCACGCCTTGAACCCCAATTACAAACCGAGAATTTTGGTCTATTAACAGCTGTTAAGAACGCACGGAAAGGGGGAAACCCTGCGGAACGATGTGGTTTGTACTCCGTATTTATCGGACAGTTCCCTTGCCGGAGCTACTTTCAAACCTGCCGCTCTAACTTTTCGTTTACAATCCTCAAAATTTTTCCGTGTCCGATCAATCGGGACCCCTCTCTGAACTCGAACCTCATCCGCTCCTTCAGTTTGTGCGCAAAATGGTCCACGGCCAATAGCTTGATTTCCGCGTTCACCCGGTCACCGGGGAAAACGAGCTCTTGATTGATAAATTGCTGTTGTCCCGATGTTTGCATTTCGTCGAATGCAAATTTGATCTGAGGACGGTAGCCAGACCTCACGGGCGTGGTCCTGCCCCCCTCGGACAGATAGACCAGCTCCGCAATAAAGTCCGCTTGGCCATTTTCCGCTTCAAATTGGTGATTGTGGAAGTATTCCCAAGCCGCGACTTCTATTTCTCCCCCCGTTATTTCCACCCCGTTTTCATCCAGCAGTCGGTACAATTGCTGAGTATTGCCGATTGGCGCTGCCCCATCCATGGCCAGGAGAAAGGTGTAGAAGGTATCGGTCAGGATGCCATCTACGATCTGCCGCATCCGTTCTCGGCCTTTTTCATCGAGATCCAGCGATTGGATCAAACCCCCGGTCCAGCTCAAGTCTCCTTCTTCGAGGTACGACTCGGTCATGAACTTCTTCTGCTTGTAAAATTCTTTTACAAAGTCTTTCGGTTTCATTTGGCTGTTCTCCTATTATTCGAGCGAAAGGATAAAACTCATCACCAGCCCCGGCGGGATGGCATTGCACTCGTTTTTGATGGCGCGGACGAGCGTCTGACGGTTGAGGGGCTTATCGGTGATTTTCTTTTTCTTGGCTAAGCCACAGGCGACGGCTTCTTGGTAGCGGGGATCATCTTTGCTGATTTGCTGTGGTCCCTGCTGGTCGTCCTTACCGATGAAGGAGCTGCCACATTCACAGATCGCTTTCGCAATTTTTCCGTAGTCGACTCCGGCATCATCCACCTCGGGAGGGGCGACGAGTTCTGGTTGTCCTACGGTGAGGCCATCCACCAATTCTCCTTTGCGGTCCTTGGCGGCGGCGGCGCGTTTCTCGGTCAGGTTTTGCGTTTCTGGAGTAGTGGGCGTGGCTTCATCCGGGCTGGTTTCCGTAGTGGTGGTCGCTTCCGGGGCGGGCTTCTCGGCGGCGGGGGTATCGCACTGGGTTAGCCCCAGGGTGAGGAGCAAGCAGCATAAAAATAAGGGCAATGCCTTCATCGGTATTGGTTTGTGTTGATGAGATAATAATTGGACGCAAATTACGGATTCCGTGGGGATATGTAAATACCCCCTAAGAAATAGCCGTGCGGTACCCGAAAGGGGTTTCAAATAATGCGCCAATCGACGCCCTTAATTTTCGGCTCCGAACCATTTGGCGAGGGTTTGCTCGCCGATTTTATCCTGGGGGGAATAGTCGCGCTCCGGGTAGCTGCTCTCTCCCTGGCGATTGGGAAACCATTTCCACAAAAAACTACCCATCCAGTAGGGTTCCTCCCAAAAGGTCTGGAAAATGGCTTCCAGGGCATTGGCCTGGGCCCGTTCGTTGACGGGGAGCCCCTTGACGGCTTTCTCCACCAGCCAGTTTTTGCCCGCGCAGCCATCCACACTCAGGTAGCCGTAGTCGGTAAAGACGATGGGGCGGCCCACCCGTCGGTAAAACTGTCGGATTTGCTGGCGTTTGGGCAGCCAGGCCCGGCGCAATTCGCTTACGGTGGGGGTGGCTTTGTCGACGAGGGGAAAGTAGGCATCGATGCCGGCGTAGTCCAACTTGCGCCAAAACCGGAGGGGGACGTTCTGGTATTCGTCCCAATTGGCGGCGTAGGTGAGGGGGCCGCAGTAGATCGCTTTGATTTTGTCGACCAAGTTGATCCAGAAGGCCGGGCGTTTTTGGAGGGCCAATTTAAATTCGGTACCGATACAGAAGAGGTCGACTTCTTCTTCGCTGGCCATTTGGGCAAAGAAGAGGATAAAGGTCTCGTATTCTTTTTCCCACTGTTTCCAGTCCGCGGATCGGTCAAAGTCGATGGCGCCGGGCCATTCTCCGGGGACGTAGAGCTGGGGCTTGAGCAGTACTTTGAGGCCGTTGCGCTTGGCCAGCTGGATGGTCTTGCGGGTACCTTCGGGGCGTTCGCCCCACCATTGGTAGCTGTTGCCACTGCGGTTGTAATTGACGGTGGCCTGGCCCACGTAGGAAAAGCCAAAGGGAACCGCCGCGACCCAGTCGACCCCAATTTGCTGGAGTCGGGGCATGGGGTCTGCTTTGAAGGGGGTAGGGGGCGCGACCAGACTGACGCCTTTCATTTTCTGGGAATCACTGGAGAGGGATACCGCCTGGCTCGCTTCTCCAAAGGGCAAGAGTACCAGCAGTAGAAATAGACCGAATAACTTCATGTGTAGCATATTGATAAATGAACCGGCCCCAAGTTACGAGAAGCCCCCTTGCGGCACCCTTTCCGTCCAGACAAATCAATTATTTTTGCCATTTATTCAATAAAATAGGGGTTATAATTGCAAATTTTGAGACCTGAGCCGCCATATTTTATGGATTTTATATTTGTCGGTCCGTATTTATTGACAGATTTTTAAAAAAGTATTCAAAATGAACTTTGTTTTTGAATTTTTCAGCTTATTTACGGTTTTAATTGCATAATGTATAATAATAAGTCTTATTGTTTAAAATATTTGCATCGAATAGCCTTTTGATTTACATTTGTAATATCAGTTGTGACGAAAAAAAATCTTTAGAAATCGCCGCTGCTGCCCACCAAACGAGGTGGGATCAAAATGACAACACTGTGAGATGATGAAACAGGCAGCCATGCCCTCTTGTCTCGAGGGTGAGGATAAAGGAATAAACGCCGGATAATGGGTTGACCACTAAATTTGACTTTTTGTCCGGTAGCTAACCTCCTCGTGAAGGTTCGAATCCTTCTCTCACAGCAAAAAAGCCCCTGTCGATACAACCGTGTCGGCGGGGGCTTTCTCTTTATGTCGAACCTTTTGTTCGTTTAAACGTATTGTATAAAACACTGAGCGGGGGAAAGGTAGAATTGATCGAGAAAAGTGTAGCTGGTACGAGAATTGAATTAACTTGTTTTTACCATACAGAAAGTAAGCAGCCCCTTCTTTTTGAAATATGAACGAATTACAACGAATTTTCAAAAAAGCTAGTGAGAGTAGTAAAAGGGGCTGCTTTTTATTCTTTTAGTCATTAAACTGTAGTCTTAACGACTATTTGCCGAACTCTGCTGCCTCTCCGACCTATTTTTTTCGCTCCACGTAGTACATTTCTATTTCGCCCTTATTTTTTGCCGCTACCCGCCCCCGTGGGCTACACACAAACCGGTCCTTGACCAAACGGTAGGTCGCCGCCGAAATATTGACGCGCCCGACGGCTCCGCTGCTTTCCATCCGCGCTGCCGTGTTGACCGTATCTCCCCAAATGTCGTAAGCAAACTTGCGGCTCCCCACAATCCCCGCCACCACGGGCCCCGAGTGAATACCAATCCGCGCCTCAAAGGCCGGCCGGCCCTCCCGCCGCCGCTCTGCCCCGTATTCCTGCATAAAAGCCTGCATCTCCAGGGCCGCCGCCACCAGATGCTCCGCGTGGCGCTCATCGACCTGCGGCAGGCCCGCCGCACCCATGTACGCATCCCCGATGGTCTTGATCTTTTCCACCCCGTGGGCCGCCGTGATGCGGTCAAAAGCCCGAAAACATTCGTCCAATTCCGCCACCAATTCCTCCGCCGGAAGTATTTCCGCCACCTGGGTGAAGGACTTAAAATCCGTAAACAAGACGCTGACCGACGCGTAGTGCTGTGCCTCGGCCTTGCCCCGTTCCTTGAGTTCGCGCGCCGTTGCCGCGGGAAGAATGTTGAGCAGCAAATCCTCCGATCGCCGCTGCTCCCGCTCGATGATCTGGTTTTTTTCCGACAATTCCCGATTCGCCCGACTTTTCAAACGGTAGCGGTTGTACAAGAGCAAGGCGAGTAGCAACAAGCCCGCCGCTCCCCCCAACAGGGCCCACTGCCGCAGCGAAGCCTGGGCCAATTCCGCATCCCGAACCTGGATCTCACTCCGCTGTCGCTCGATTTCGATTTGCTTCCGCAGATCCCCAAACAGCGCCTCCCGACGCAAGTTCAGCTTGACCCGGTCCTCACTCAAGCGCTGGTAGCGCAACTCGTCGTAGCGCTTGCGGTACTGGTAGGCCAATTGGTAGCGACCCTGCTTTTCGTACACTCGGGAGAAATCTTTGTACGCCTTTTGGATAAATTTGGGATCGCCCAGCTCCTGCGCCAGGGCGTAGTAGCGCTCTACGTAGTCCAAAGCTTCCGACCAACGCCCCTGCCGCCGCCGCACATCACCGATTCCGTTGTACACCTCCATGGTGCCGTGGCGGTCTCCCGTGAGTCGCCGCAAATCCAGCGATTGACTCAGCCAGTAGAGGGCGCTGTCCAACTGCTGGCGCGCCGAATCCACCACCTCCCGGTCGAGGTAGTACGAGCCCCAGTTTTTGTGGAGTAGCCCGATGTTGTTGTAGCAAGCGCTGAGGCCCGTACTGTCTTCCAGGCTCTGGTACAGGTCCCGGGCCGCCCGATAATCCGCCCGGGCCTGACGAAAGAGCTGGGGGACCCGTTCCAACCGCTGCTGTTGGAGTTCGTACTCGGCGGTGGCGTCGTAGCTGTTGCCGCGGTTGAGGTAGGCGATGGCCAGCTCCCACTGATCGCCCAGGGCCCGTCGCAGCTGGAGGGCACGTTGGTGGTGGCCGAGGGCTTCGTCGAAGCGTTCGAGTTCGAGCTTGACGTTGCCCAGTAGGTCGTGGGCATTGGCCACCTCGTAGTCGTCGGCCAGGGTTTCGCTGATCAGGAGGTGATCAAAGAGGTAGTCCAGGGCTTCCGAATAATTGCCCATGGCTTCGTGGACCCGGCCGATGTTGTAACTGGCCCGGGCCATGCGAATGGTATCCTTTAGGGCTTCGCGAATTTTGAGGGAGGCGAGGAGGTCTTCCAAGGCCCCGTCGAGGTCGCCGCGTGCTTCTTTGAGGTTGCCGATATTATTGTACAAGGAGGCGACCCCTTGGCGATCGCCCAGTTGCTCGCGCAGTTGGAGGGCCGTTTCGTAGTGGGTCTGAGCAGTGGCGAGCTGTCCGTGGATGGTTTCTACGACGCCCCAATTGTTAAAGGCTTGGGCTTCGCCCTTGGTATCGCCCAAGGTTCGGGCCAGTTGGATGGCTTCCTGCAAGCGTTGTCGCGCCGTGGTGGGGCGGTCGAATTTGTATTCCCAGGCCAGGTCGTTGAGCACTTGGACCCGTTGGGTATCGGCGCCAAGTTGGGGGAGGGCTCCTTCGAGGCTATCGGCGAGTGTCGTTTGGGCGCGGAGGGGGAACCACGACCACAGCAGGGCCAGCACGCCAAAGAGGAGCCGTGTGACGGTGCGGTGGTGGTAGTTCCCCATGGGTTGGCTTTGCTTACTGCTTGGCGGTTTTGAGCAACACGCCGGAGGCCATAAATTTCAATTCTTCCTGTGGTTCGGTAATCGCGGCGATGGCTTCGGCGCTTTCGCCCGCGTCTTCGGCGTAGTGGCGGAGTTCGTCCACGCTGGTCACCTCGCGAAAGGCGTAGCCGTCCAGGACCACTTCCTGTCCCGCCGCGTCGGTGGGCATGAAGAAGGCGTAGTCTTTAAATTTGACGAAGAGCTCTTCCTCCCCCTCATCGGTGGCATTGGTAAGGGTAATCCAACAACCCTTTTTCTGGCACACTTCGTCGATGCGGCCCGCCACCTTGACGCGCATGGAGTCGGCTTGGCCCATGTGCGAAGTGAGCTGGGCAAAGGGGATGGCGCCTTCGGCTTCGATTTGCTCGCCAAAGGAGAGGAACTGGCGGGCTCGGGTATTCGGGACCGCTTCGGCAGTCGTGCTGGTCCCATCGGCGGCTTGGGGGGCACTGGAATCGGGCGTATTACAGGCTGCGATACAGAGGGCGAGCCCGAGCAGTAAACTTATTTTGCGAATGAGCATATCTGAATTTTTTAATAAATGGGATAATGACGTTGAACCGTCGCAAAAGTAATTCGCTTTTGACGGACGACCGTAGTAAAGGTACGACGTAGTAAAATATTTAACTTTTATTTTGGATAAAAATTAATTCAACGTGCAATATCAAGGGCTGATTCCAGTTTATTTTAGACTTCATATCCACAAAATCGCCAATTAATACACTATGATCGGGACCATTACTTTTTTATCCACATTCCTAAATCGAATTCCAGATGAAAAAGCTATTGTGTCTCGTTTTCTCAGCGGTGGTGGGGCTCCCCTCGATCGGATTAGCACAGTGTATTCAGGGTAATTGTTACGACGGCCGGGGAACCTACGTCTACCCCAGTGGCGCCAAATACCAAGGACAATTTCGCCAGGGTAAAATCAACGGTGAAGGCGTACTGTACTTCAGCAATGGCAATCGCTATTCGGGGCAGTGGGTCGACCACTACCGACAGGGAGAGGGGCGTTTGGTATTCACCAATGGGGATGTGTACGAAGGGCATTTTCGTCGCAGCAAATTCCACGGAAAAGGCGTACTGGATTTTGCCAATGGCGATCGCTACACGGGCCAGTGGGCCGATGACGTCATGCACGGGCAAGGCAGCTACGACTATCACAATGGCGATCGTTACGAGGGGTGGTTCCGCCAGGGCAAACTCCACGGCAAGGGAACGATGTACTACCACGATGGCGACCGCTTTGTCGGCCACTGGAAAAACAACCTCAAGAGTGGTCAGGGTACTTATTACCGGGCCAATGGGAAGAAAATTTCTGGTACCTGGACGGCGGGAAAGATTCACCGCGACCAAATCACCTCCGGCAGTGCGGGCATTGCGACGGCCAGCACCTCCACCACCCAAATCGAGGCGGGTACCGCGCCGACCAGCAGCAGCGGCCAGCTCAATTGCAATAATACGTACTGCCACGAGGGGCAGGGCGCGTACACCTACGGCGACGGGACCAAGTGGGTTGGCTACTTTCGCAACGGGCAGCCCGAGGGGGAGGGCGTCTGTTATTACGCTAATGGGGACAAATACGTCGGTGGCTGGGAACGGCACGCCCCCCACGGGGAAGGCATCATGTACTACACCAACGGTCGGGTAGTGGGGGCGCTGTGGGAGTACGGCAGTATGGTCAAAAAGATCGAAGCCGAAAATGCCCCCGTCACGACCGAGGCGGTGGCGGTGGATTACAACAGCTCCGTCAAGATTTGGGCGGTGGTGATCGGGGTGGCGCGGTACGACCACATGCCGGTGCTCAAATATACCGACGACGATGCCTATCAGATTTACGCCTTCCTCAAGAGCCCCGAAGGGGGCGCCCTACCCGACGAACAAATCCGCGTACTGGTCGATGATGACGCTACCCGCGAAAACATCATCAAGTCCATGCGCCAACTCTTCCTCCAGGCCGACGACAACGACGTAGTGATGGTGTATTTTTCGGGGCACGGCCTGCCCGGTTCCTTCCTGCCCTTCGATTTCGATGGGTTCAACAATAAATTGTACCACGATGATATCAAGCAAGTTTTTGAAGAAACTAATGCGAAGCATAAGCTTTGCTTGGCCGATGCCTGTCATTCCGGGACGATGCTGGCCATGCGCGCTCCCCTAAACCGGACGCTGCAAAATTATTACGAAGCCTTCGAAAATTCGAGCGGGGGCACCGCCCTCCTGCTGTCTTCCAAGGGCGATGAATATTCGCTCGAAGACATGGGGCTGCGGCAAGGGATTTTTAGTCACTTCCTCATCCGCGGGCTCAAGGGCGAGGCCGATCTCAATCGCGACAAGATCATCAGCGTACAGGAGCTGTACGATTTCGTTTCGCAAAAAGTGCGCGCCTACACGGCCAATGCCCAAAGCCCCACGCTTTCCGGCAATTTTGACCCCAATATGCCCGTTGGCGCGCTGCGCTACTGACCCCCTCCCAAAACCGATGGACCACTGGGCCCTCGAGATCGCAAGTACTCGGGGGCCTCGTCCGTTTTTAGGCACTATGTTTGGACTGGAAATGCCAATTCCTCCCCCCTGGCCCCACGGGCCACCCACCCCCACATTTTTTAACACCTTTTGTAATTGGCATGAGACTTCATTTTCCCCGGGCCCTGGCCCTCGCACTCTTTTTCCTACTTCCCACCTTCCACTTTGCCCAAAGCAGCCCCCCCAACCACCTGCTGGGCGATACCCTCCAATCCTGGCTGCGTAGCAACTGGTTTGATGGTTACCACAACACCCTGGGATACGACGGAACCAATGGTGCCCGTTCCTACATGTACAACATCATCGACAACCACAACGATACCGTCACCTGTGTCTACTCCGGGCATCAGGAGTACCGCTCTTACGACATCAGCCGCAGTAGTGGCACCCTCGGAATGACCCCCATCAATTGTGAACATACCGTCCCGCAGAGCTTTTTCGATCGGGACGAGCCCATGAAGTCAGATATCCATCACCTTTTTCCGACCTACGGCAACTGGAACAGTACCCGCTCCAACCATCCTTTCGGAGAGATCGAGGACAGCGGTACGGACAAATGGATGTACCTCAGCAGCAGCCAGAGTACGATTCCGACCAACAACATCAATCGGTACAGCGAATCGGCGGCCAGTATCTTTGAGCCGCGGGAAGACCACAAGGGCAATTTGGCCCGGGCGGTGTTCTACTTTTACACCATGTATCCGACCGAGGCGGGCCCCCTAAGTGACTTGGGGGATCCTTACTTGTTCTACGTCTGGCACGTTCGGGATACGATTGACGCCGCCGAGTGGCAGCGCAATGAAGACATCTTTTTGTACCAGGGCAATCGCAATCCCTACATCGTTTACCCGGACTTGATCAAGACGGCCTTTGCGATCGAACATCCCAGCCCGGAACCCCTCCTCAGCGCGAGTACTACCGAGCTGCGCCTGGACTGGTCGGACCTTTATCTGGAAGAGAGCTACCAGGTTTTCCGTTCCGTAGACAATCTCCATTTTAGTCCCCTGGGTAGTCCTTTGAGTGCCAATACCACCAGCTACGTCGATGCGACGGCCCTACTCGGACAGACCTATTTTTACTACGTTGCCGCCCTGCACGCCGATGGTGATACCACGCGTAGCGATACGTTATTTAACGAACTGGCCGAGACTACGACCAGTACGGCCAGCGATTTGATCCTCTCGGAATACGTCGAGGGCAGCTCTTTTAACAAGGCCCTCGAAATTGCCAATTTTACCGGATCCCCGATTGACCTGAGTCAGTACCGGCTGGGCCGGCAAACCAATGGCGCCGGGTCCTGGAGCTACTACCCCCTCAGCGGCAGCCTGGCGAACGAAGGTACCCTGGTGATCGCCAACGCGAATACCACCGATCCGACCCTGCAGGGTAAAGCCGATATCCTAAGCAACAATTCGGTCTTTAGCTTTAATGGAAATGATCCCATCGGCTTGTTTCCGACTAGCAGCACTACGGCCATCGATATGATCGGAACGGCCGACGGTGGTTCGGCCAATTTTGCCAAGGATGTGACCCTGGTTCGCAAGGCCACGATCACCGAGCCCAACGCCAGCTACGCTTCTTTGGAATGGGACAGCTACACCAGCAATAGTTTTGGCGACCTCAGTCAGCACCAAATGAATCTGGATGCTTCGGTCCCCTTGGAATTGCTCGTCTTCGAGGCGCAGGCGGCGGCGGATGGCAACTGGATCCGTTGGCAAACGGCCCGGGAGCACCACCACGCCTATCTCGAACTCGAACGCTCGGTGGATGGTCGGACCTTTTCCGCTCTCGAACGTTTTGACCACGATCCGTCGGCAGCTCGGCGGCGCGCCTACCAGTTTTACGATCGAGCACCCCTCCCCGAGGCGTATTACCGACTGCGGTGGGTGGACGACTGGGGAGGAGTGGCGTATTCGCCCCTCCGTTATGTCGAGCGGAGTACCGCAGTCGCGGCATTGCGGGCCTACCCCAATCCGGCCGATGGCTACGTCCATTTGGATTTACCGGTGCGGACTGCCGGAGCTGCTACCCTGCGCGTAGTCGATTATGCGGGGATGGAGTGGTACCGGGAGGAGCTGTCTTTGATGGCGGTAGGAGGGACCCTCGATCTCGGATTGGCGGATTGGCGGGCTGGGATGTACTGGATCGAACTGCGTACGCAAGGCAGTGTACAACGGGTACGGCTGGTGGTGCAATAAAATAGCGTGTCACGGCAATATTTCTAAGGGTCGGTCGGTTTAATTTTTTTGGTAATATCTTTGCTGCGAAAGTGTTGTACTTTTTGCGCATCACCAAAGAAAATCGCCCGATGAAAAGTCCCTTGCTGTTACTCCCCTTTTTGTTGCTGTATTTTTTGCTCCCTTCGGCCCTTTCGGCGCAGTGCGTCTCGGGCGACTGTCAGGATGGGAAAGGTACCTACCGCTACCCGAGTGGAGCCAAGTACGTTGGGGAGTTTGAAGCGGGAGAAATCCACGGACTGGGGGTGTGTTACTACACCAATGGAAGCAAGTACTCCGGACAGTGGGAACACCGCTATCCCAATGGCAAGGGGACCAAGACCTACCCGGATGGGACCAAGTGGACGGGGCAGTGGAAGATGGGAAAAATGGTCGACGAGCAGGGTAATGTACTGGAAGAGACCTGGGTAGCCAAGGGGGAGGAAGCCGACGACGGAACCAATATCCAGTCCGGCTGTATTTCTGGGGATTGCGTCAACGGACGGGGCGTCTTAGCCTACGCCGATGGCAGTAAGTACGAAGGAGAATTTGTCCGTTCCCGTCTGGAAGGGCAGGGTACTTTTTACTATCCCAATGGCGATAAATACGTCGGTGCTTTTCGCAATAACTATTCCCACGGTAAGGGGGTCTTTTTCTACGCCGATGGTACCAAGACGGCGGGAGAATGGGTCGAAGGCGAATACTACGGGGAGACCTGGGGGGCGCTGGGTAAGGAAGGTGGTGTGGAGGGTGACTGTACCAATGGGGAAGGCACCTACGTGTATCGCGACGGAGCGGCCAAATACACGGGGCGTTTTCGCGACGGTCTTGCTTCGGGACGGGGCGTTTGTCTCTACGCCGAGGGCGAGTCCTACGAGGGGGATTGGGACAATGGTTCATAAAATGGATTGGGCT
>CALCCH010000015.1 GCA_937899855.1 uncultured Saprospirales bacterium
GCTGCTTCGCAGGGCGGGCCTTAGCATTGCCGCTTACGTCAGCCAGGTGGGGGATTTCGTTGGCATCGAGAGCCGCAATCAACTGTTTATCGCCCAATCGGTCGATGAACGGGGCATTACACACTACGCCGAACGGGCCGTAGCCTACGGACTCGACCAGGTGGGTTTTTCCACCCAAGCCGCCTTCTTTGACTACGACCTCGATGGCGATCTCGACCTCTTCCAACTCAATCACTCCATCCACGCCAACGGTACCTTCGGTCAGCGCAAGAGCTTTCTGGGCACCAAGCACCCCCTAGCGGGTGATCGCTTGCTGCGCAACGAGGGAGGGCGCTTCGTGGAGGTGACCGAGTCGGCGGGGGTCTACAGCAACGCCATTGGCTACGGACTGGGCGTGGTGGTTTCCGATCTGAATCTCGATGGTTTTCCCGACCTCTACATCGGCAACGATTTCCACGAAAACGATTACCTCTACCTCAACCAGGGCGACGGCACCTTTCGCGAGGTCCTGACGGAGCAAATGATGCACACCAGCCGCTTTAGCATGGGCGTTGACGCGGCGGATCTGAACAACGACGCACAGCCCGAGATTATTTCGCTCGATATGCTGCCTTACGATCCGTTCATCCTCAAGAAATCGGAAGGCGAGGATGCCTACGGCACCTTCCACTTCAAGTTGGGCTACGGCTACAATCACCAGTATGCCAAAAACGCCCTCCAGCTCAACAACGGCAACGGGACCTTTAGCGAGGTGGCCATGGTCGGGGGTGTACACGCGACCGACTGGAGCTGGGCCCCCCTCTTTTTCGATTGGAACAACGACGGCTATAAGGACCTCTTTGTCTCCAACGGCATTCCCAAACGGATGAACGACATCGACTACATCAACTTCGTATCGGGCAAGGACATCCAGGCCAAGATTCGCATGGGAAATTTGGAGCAAAAGGATTTGTCTTTGATCGATAAGCTGCCGGAAATCAAATTGCCCAACAAGCTTTTCCAGCAGGATGGGCGGCTGCAATTTCAAGACCTGGAGGCGACGATCACCAACGATCAGGCGGGTTACTCCAACAGCGTGATTTATGCCGATCTCGATGGCGATGGCGATTTGGACTTGGTGACCAACAACATCAACGAACGGGCTTTTTTGTACGAAAACAAAACGGGGGACGCCGGGGAGAACGTCTACCTCTCGCTGCACCTGGAAGGGACGGCGGACAACCGCCGGGCGATCGGAGCGAAAGCCATTGCCTTTCGGGGAGCGGAGCGGCTGGTGTTTGAAAAATACCCGGTGCGCGGCTTTCAGGCGAGTATGGAAATCCCCTTGCATTTGGGCTTGGGAGCTGGGTCCGACTTTGATTCCCTCGTACTCATCTGGCCGGACATTACCTACCAATACTTGACGATGCCGGTCGATGGGCAAGACCTGACGGTCCGCTACCGGGAGGGCCTGCCCCCTTTCGATTACGAACAATTGCGCAAAGCCCGTCCGGCGCTCCGCGAGTTGGAGGACATCACCACTCGTACCCAAGCCGCATACCAGCACGTGGAAAATCCCTTCGTAGAATTCAATCGCGAACCGCTCATCCCCCACATGACCTCCTCGGAAGGGCCCGCCCTGGCCATTGGCGATCTCAATGGGGACGGTCGGGACGACATTTTTGTGGGGGCGTCCAAACGCGAACGGGCGCGCCTCTTACTGCAAGATGACCGGGGACAATTTACGACCTCCGAACCGGCTCTCTTTCGCCAGGACAGTATCTACGAAGACGTCGATGCCCAAGTGGTTGACGTCAACGGGGATGGACACCTGGATCTGTTGGTGGCCAGCGGGGGAAACGAATATTACAACGAATCGCCCTACCTACAGTCGCGTCTGTACCTCAACGATGGTGCGGGCAATCTAACTCGTAAGGAGGATGCCTTTGAGGGCCTGTACCTGACGGCGGACTGTCTGCTTGTCGAGGATTTTACGGGGGATGGTTTTCCCGATCTGTTTCTCGGGGCGCGGGCCGTACCCTGGGCCTACGGCGAACTGCCCCAATCCTATCTCTTGGCCAACGACGGCACGGGAAAGTTTAGCGACGTTACTGCCGACTACGCACCCGATTTGGCGAAGGTCGGAATGGTGAAGGATGCGGAGTGGTATGACTTGGACCTCGATGGTGATCGCGATCTGATCGTGGCAGTAGAGTGGGGCCCCATTTACCTCTTCGAACGCGAGGCCGACCAATTTCGGCGCCGGCATTTGACCGACCGTTGGGGCTGGTGGAATTTTGTACTGCCCGCCGACTTTGACGGGGATGGCGACATCGATCTGATCGCGGGCAACCTGGGGCTCAACAGCCGACTCAAAGCTTCCGACGCGGAGCCCCTGCGGATGTACTACTACGATTTTGATGGCAATGGAAAGAAGGAACAAATCGTCACGTACCACCTGCTGGGTAAGGAGATTCCTTTTTCCAATATGATGGAGATACAGAAACAACTGCCCAGTCTGAAAAAGAAATACCTCAAGGCCGTAGATTTTGCACAGGCCAGCCTGGACGAACTCTTCTCCGCCGAAAAATTAGGTGCTGCCCAAGTACTGCGCGCCAATTTTATGGAAACCGCCAGCCTCATCACCCAGGGGGACGGCCGCTTTGTCACCCGGGCGCAGCCCCACGAGGCCCAGTGTACCTCCTACCAAACCGCTCGGGTCGTCGACGCCAATGGCGATGACCTGCCCGACGTTCTACTCGGTGGCAACTACTACGACAACAACATCCAGATGGGCCGGCTCGATGCCGATTATGGCTCCATCCTGGTCAACCGTGGGGACGGCCGTTTTGAGATCAGCCCCTGGAACGGACTGAGCATCACCGGCCAAATCCGGCACATCCAACCGATTCGGATTGGGGCGGAGGATGCCTTTGTCCTGGCCCGTAACGACGAAAGCCTCAAAATTATTCAGTTCAAATAAACTCTCCCAACGTGAAAAACCCCATTCTGTACTTCTTACTTTTGTTGGCCTTCCCGATGGGTGCTCAGGACTACACCAATTCCCCCTGGCACCTCACCGCTACCGATATTGATCCCAATAACTACTACGGCATCACCGTGGCCAATGGCATCATCGGTATCGTATCTTCTCCCGAACCCATGAAGGTGAAGGACGTGGTGCTCAATGGCGTTTACGACTACTACCAACGCGGTCGGGTTTCCAATATCCTCAAGGGGTTTAACCACGTCAATATGGACTTGGATGTGGATGGGGAGCGTTTGCACCGGGGTAACATTACCGCTTATACCCAAACCTTAGATATGCAGAAAGGGGCCCTCACGACGACCTTCCAGTTGCCGGGCAAGGTCGAGGTGAGTCATACCCTGATGGCCCTGCGCCACCTGCCTTACACCTCGTTGATTACGGTGGAGGTGCGTGCCCAGCAGGATGTCGAAATTACCGGTATCAGTACCATCGAAGCGCCCAATCACCTGGCGGAGGTCCGCAACTACTACGCGGAAATCGACCGCCCCCACGTCACCATTCCCCTGATGACCTCCGTGGCGCGGAGCCCTTCCGGTCGCCAGCTGGTGGCCGCCTCCAACAGCTTTATCTTTCCCGAAGCCCACGGCAGCGAACCCCGACTGATTCACGAAGACTGGGACTACAACCGCCACCTGGCCAAGTTCTCCAAAAAGATTAAGGCCGGTACGACCTACCGCTTTAGCGTGGTGGCCTCCACCTGTGCCTCGGAACAATACGAAGATCCCCACAACGAAGCCGAGCGACTGACCATTTACGCGGCCCTCGAAGGCTACCAACGCCTGATCGACCGCCACGAAGCGGCCTGGTCCAAGCTTTGGGAAAGCGACATTGTACTCGGTGGGGACCTCACCAGCCAGCGCGACATCCGCGCCGCCCTGTACCACCTCTATTCCTTCGTCCGGGAGGGTACGGCCTTTAGCTTGAGCCCCATGGGCTTATCGGGCTTGGGCTACAACGGTCACGTTTTTTGGGATACCGAAATGTGGATGTACCCCCCACTGCTGATGCTACAGCCCGAGCTGGCGCGTTCGCTGCTGGAATACCGCTACGAGCGTTTGGAGATGGCCAAGCAAAATGCCTTTGCCCACGGCTACGACGGCGCGATGTATCCCTGGGAGTCGGCGGCGGATGGCTCGGAAGATACGCCCGTTTGGGCCCTCACCGGTCCTTTCGAACACCACATTACGGGTTGCGTAGCCTGGGCCTTTTGGAAATACTATCAGGTGACCAAGGACCAGCAGTGGCTGAGCGATCGCGGCTTTCCCGTGCTGAAGGAGGTGGCCGACTACTGGGTATCGCGCGTGGAATTGGGGGAGGACGGCCAGTACCACATCAATAACGTGGTGGGTGCGGATGAGTACGCGGAGAATATCGACGACAATGCCTTTACCAACGGGGTGGCCATCGAATCGCTGCGCTACGCGGCGGCGGCGGCCCGCGTGCTGGGGGCTCGGGTCAACCCGGACTGGGAAAAGGTGGCGGCGGGTATCCCCATCCTCCAATTTCCCGATGGGGTCACCCGCGAGCACGCCAGCTACGCGGGAGAAACGATCAAACAAGCCGACGTCAACCTGTTGAGCTATCCCTTACAAGTCGTCCGCGAGGAAGACCGCGTGCGCCAGGACCTGGCCTACTACGAAAAGGTGATGGACCCCCGCGGCCCCGCCATGGGCTACTCCGTCCTCTCGGTACTCTACAACCGCCTGGGCAATACCGAAAAGGCCAGCGAATTGTTCCAACGAGGCTACCGTCCCAATCAAGTACCTCCCTTCGGCGTCATCGCGGAAACGGCGGGGGGAACGAATCCTTATTTTGCTACCGGGGCAGGGGGAATGCTCCAGGCGGTCCTTTCCGGTTTTGGGGGCCTGGAGATTACCGATGAAGGGATCATCCAGTTGGAAACGGGGATTCCCGCCAGTTGGAAAAGCCTAAAAATCACCGGCGTAGGCCGCGATGAGGCGTCCTTTACCATTGATTGAAAGGTACAGCATCTCCTTACCATAATACCAACATCGTGTTTCTAATCGGCTACGACCTCGGCAGTTCTTCGATTAAAGTGAGCCTCCTCGACGCCAACAGTGGCCGTTGTGTGGGGGTGGTCAAATATCCCGAGGAGGAAATGCCGATTGCGGCTCCCCAGCCGGGTTGGGCCGAGCAGGACCCCGAGCTGTGGTGGGAATACTGCGGCATCGCCACCCGCCAGTTGTTGGCCCGCTACGCGGTCGCTCCCGAGGCGATCGCCGCCCTGGGCCTGGCCTACCAGATGCACGGGCTGGTACTGGTCGATGACGCCCACCGGGTCATCCGTCCCGCCATCATCTGGTGCGACAGCCGTGCGGTGGAGATTGGCAAACGGGCCTGGGAAGCCCTGGGCCGGGAAGCTTGCTTGCAACACTTGCTCAACTCCCCCGGCAACTTTACCGCCTCCAAACTCAAATGGGTCCGCGATCACGAACCCGACCATTACCGCCGGATTCACAAAGCCATGCTGCCCGGCGATTACCTGGCCATGAAAATGACCGGGCACATCCGCAGTACCCTATCCGGTCTGTCCGAGGGCATCTTCTGGAATTTCACGGAAAACGATCTTGCCCACCGCTTGCTCGACCATTACGGTTTGGAACCCTCCTTATTGCCCGAGCTCGTGCCCACCTTTGGGGAGCAGGGCCAATTGACGGCCTCCGCTGCGGAAGCGCTGGGACTGCGCGCCGGTATCCCCCTCACCTACCGGGCGGGTGATCAGCCCAATAATGCCTTGTCGCCCAACGTCCTGCGGCCCGGTGAGGGCGCCGCGACGGGGGGCACTTCCGGGGTGGTGTACGGGGTGCTGGACCGCTTGGCCTACGATCCCCAATCGCGGGTCAACAGTTTTGCCCACGTCAACCACCGGGCCGAGCGGCCGCGCATTGGGGTACTCCTGTGTATCAACGGGGCGGGTATCCAGTACCGCTGGATCAAGCAGCGGGTGGGAGCCGTGGGGCTGAGCTACTCGGAGATGGAGGCGCGGGCGGCGGCGGTGCCCATCGGATCGGATGGCTTGCGCCTGCTGCCCTTTGGCAATGGTGCCGAACGCGTACTGGGCAACCGCAGTCCAGGGGCACGGATCAACAACCTCCAGTTTAATCGCCACGGGGAGGAGCATTTGTTTCGCGCCGCGCTGGAAGGCATTGCTTTTTCCTTTGTCTACGGCGTGGAAATCCTACGCGATTTGGGTTTGGATTTGCGGGTCATCCGGGTGGGCAACGACAACTTGTTCCGCTCGGCGATTTTTGCCCAGACCATCGCCGCCCTGGTGGGGAGTCCGATTGAAGTGCTGGAGAGTACGGGGGCTACCGGGGCGGCCCGGGCGGCGGGAGTTGGGGTAGGTATTTACTCCGATGTGGCGGCGGCGCTATCCGGCGAGCGCATCCAGCAGACTTACCTGCCTCCCGCAGCGGCGGCTTACGCGGCGGCCTACGAAGACTGGCGACGAGATTTGGATCAATTGATTTAACGATAAAAACCACCATCAGATGAGTACAAGAGCACAAGTCGTACTGGGCGAACGCGAATTTTTTCCGGGTATTGGCCCCATTCCCTACGAAGGGCGCGAGTCGGACCAGCCCCTGGCCTTCCGCTGGTACGAGGCGGATCGCGTGGTCGGGGAGAAAACCATGGCCGAGCACTTTAAATTTGCCGTAGCCTACTGGCACAGCTTTGGCGGTACGGGAACCGATCCTTTTGGGGCGCCGACCCGTCAGTATCCCTGGCTGGTGGCGCGTGAGCCTCAGCTGCGGGCCCGCGACAAGATGGAGGCCGCCTTCGAGTTCATCACCAAAATGGGCATTCCCTACTACTGTTTTCACGACTTTGACTTGATCGAAGAGGGGCCCACCCTGGCGGAGTCGGCGCGACGGCTGGACCGCATCACGGACTACGCCCAACAAAAACAGGCGGCTTCGGGCGTAAAATTACTCTGGGGAACGGCCAACTTGTTTAGCCACCCCCGTTACATGAATGGGGCGGCTACCAATCCCGATTTTGCGGTGGTGGCCCACGCGGCGGCCCAGGTGCGCCGGGCGCTGGATGCGACCATCAAATTGGGGGGAGAGAACTACGTTTTCTGGGGTGGCCGTGAGGGTTACCTGAGCCTGCTCAATACCGATATGAAAACCGAGCTCGATCACCTGGCGCGCTTTCTCCATCTGGCCGTGGACTACGCCCGGCGCCAGGGTTTTGAAGGACAATTTTTTATCGAACCCAAACCCGCCGAACCCTCCAAACACCAATACGATTTTGATGCCGCGACGGTCATTGGTTTCCTCCGGGAGTACGACCTGCTCGATCACTTCAAACTCAATATCGAAGTCAACCACGCGACGCTGGCCCAACACACCTTTCAGCACGAGGTCCGCGTGGCGGCCGACGCGGGGCTCCTGGGCAGCTTGGATGCCAACCGGGGGGATTATCAAAACGGCTGGGACACCGATCAATTTCCCAATAATGTATACGAACTGGTGGAGGCCTTGCTGATCCTCCTGGAGACGGGCGGACTGCGGGGCGGTGGCATCAATTTTGACGCCAAGCTGCGCCGCAATTCTACGGACCCGGTCGATCTGTTTTACGCCCACATCGGTGGGATGGACGCCTTCGCCCGGGCCCTACTGGTGGCGCAGGACATCCTGGAGCATTCCGACTACCTCGCCCTGCGCCGCGAACGCTACGCCTCTTTTCAGAGCGAGGCGGCCCGGGCCTTTGCGACGGGACAATCTACCCTCGAAGACCTCAGCGCCTGGGCCCAGGCCAACGGCGAGCCCGAACCCCGCAGCGGACGACAAGAACGCTTCGAAAATATCATCAACCGCTACCTTTGATTCCGCCGAAGAGAATGGGGCTTCGCTTACTGACCCACCGGATTGGGAATCTTGATTCTTTATAGTAATTTTGTTGCGTTCATTATCCATCACCCTTTTAAAACCTATCCATGGAAACCTTGTCGATGAGCTCTCCCGATGCCAAGCTTTCGTTAAATTGTGCCGACAACATCCGCGTGCTCGCCGCCGCGATGGTCGAAAAAGCCAAGTCGGGTCATCCCGGTGGAGCGATGGGAGGAGCGGACTTTATCCACATCCTCTACACCGAGTTTTTACAGTACGACCCTACGGATATGGCCTGGCCGTTTCGCGATCGCTTTTTCCTCGATGCGGGACACATGTCGGCCATGTTGTACTCGGTACAGACCCTGCTGGGCAACTTTAGCATCGACGACATTCAAGCTTTCCGACAGTGGAAGAGCCCCACCCCCGGCCACCCCGAACTGGACGTGGCCCGCGGCATTGAAAACACCTCGGGGCCTCTGGGCTTGGGACACAGCTTTGGCATCGGCGCGGCCATTGCCGAGCGCTTCCTCGCCGCCCGTTTTGGCAGCGTGGTGGAGCACCAAACTTACCTGTACATCTCCGACGGAGGGGTGCAAGAAGAGATTTCCCAGGGGGCCGCTCGCATCGCGGGCTACCTGGGCCTCAGCAACATCATCATGTTTTACGACGCCAACGACATCCAACTCTCGACCGAGGTGGACGACGTCACCAGTGAGGACACCGCTAAAAAGTACGAATCCTGGGGTTGGCAGGTGATGACCATCGACGGCAATGATCACGAGGCCATCCGCCAGAGCATCCAGGCCGGTATCGAGGAGAAGAACCAACCGACGCTGATCATCGGGAAGGCGGTGATGGGCAAGGGCGTAGTACGGGAAGATGGGACTCCCTTCGAAGGGGAGGTCGAACTCCACGGCAAGCCCCTGGGCAAATCGAATGCTTCCTTTGCGAAGACCCTGGAGAACTTGGGGGCCGATCCGGAAAATCCCTTTGCCATTTTCCCCGCCGTGGCCGATTACTACGAACAAGTTAAGGTGCAAAAACAAGGAGCTGCCGCCCAACGCAAAGCCGCTTTTGCCGACTGGGAAAGCCAGCATCCCGAGCAAGCGCAAAAGCTCCGGCATTTCCTCTCGGGGCAGCTGCCCGAAATCGATTGGGCGGGGATCGACCCGAAGGCCAACGTCGCCAGTCGGGATGCCTCCGCTGCGGTACTCTCGGCCCTGGCGGATCAGGTAGAAAATATGATCGTCGCCTCGGCGGACCTCGCCAATAGCGACAAGACCGAAGCCTTCCTCAAGAAGACGACTGCCTTCCGTTACGGCAATTTCGATGGGGCTTTCCTCCAAGCCGGGGTGAGTGAGCTTACCATGGCGGCCCTCGCCACGGGGATGGCCCTCCACGGTGGCGTCATTCCGGCTTGTGCGACCTTCTTCGCCTTTTCGGACTATATGAAGCCCGCCATTCGCGTCTGCGCCCTGATGGAGCAGAAAGTGATCTTTATCTGGACCCACGATGCCTTCCGCGTTGGGGAGGACGGCCCGACCCACCAACCCATCGAGCAGGAAGCCCAAATCCGTTTGTTGGAGCAATTGAAGAACCATTCGGGACACAACAGCTTTTTGGCCTTGCGCCCCGCCGATGCCCACGAAACGGTGGCCTGCTGGCGCCTGGCCCTCGAAAACGACCACGGTCCGAGTGGCTTGATCCTGTCGCGGCAAAAGATTGCGGATTTGCCCGCCCGCGCTACGGACCGGGCCAGCGAGGCGGCCGCGGCCGCTCGGGGGGCCTATCTGGTCCGCGATTGCGAGGGCGAGCCCGACGTCATCCTGGTGGCCAATGGCTCGGAAGTGGCCACGCTGGTGGCCGGAGCGGCGGTGCTGAATCAGGAGCACGGTTTGAAAATTAAGATCGTATCGGCGCCGAGTGAGGGATTGTTTCGACAGCAACCGGAAGCTTACCAACAGTCGGTGCTCCCACCGGAGGTGCCCACCTTTGGGCTGACGGCGGGCCTGCCGGTCGCCCTCCGGGGTTTGGTCGGGACCCGAGGTAAAGTGTGGGGCTTGGACCACTTTGGTTATTCGGCGCCCTACACGGTGTTGGATGAAAAATTTGGCTTCACGGCGGAAAATGTCGTCGCTCAGGTGCTGGCGATGCTCGGTCGCTAGGCGGCGGTTGGTAAAGCGTAGGTTTCCGGCCTGGCACTAGGTTTGTGTTTTGTAGAAGAGCTTCGTAATTTTGTAAAAAAGCCAGCAATGATGAAGAATACGCTTTCTTGGGCCCTGCTCCTGGGAGCTGGGTTCCTTCTTTTCAACGCCTGTGAGGAGGTCAATCCCGATTATCCCCAGGAAGCCGATCGGGCGGAATTCATGCACCAGTCGATGAAAAAGTTGACGGATGTCATCGTCCACGATATTTTCTCCCCGCCCGTGGCCAGCCGGATCTACGTCTATCCCAGCGTGGCGGCCTACGAGGTGCTGCGTCACGATCACCCCAAGCACCAAAGCCTGAGTGGTCAGTTGAACGACCTGGCGTCCCCCCCAGCTCCGGTGGAGGGGCAGGAATACTGCTATCCCCTGGCGGCGCTCCACGCCTTTTTGGAAACGGGCAAGACAATGCTCTTCTCCGAACACCTGATCGAGGAATACCAGGATTCACTCTACGCCGAATTCCAAGCCATGCGGATGCCCCGCGCCGTATACGACCGCTCGCTGGCTTACGGCGCAGCCGTCAGCCAACACATCCTGTCCTGGGCCGATCGCGACCTGTACAAACAGACCCGCACCTATCCCAAGTACACCATTCCCGCCGACCCCGCCAAGTGGAAACCCACCCCGCCGGACTACATGGACGGCATCGAACCCGCCTGGAGTGAGATCCGGCTGATGGTCCTCGATTCGGCCAGCCAATTTGCTCCACCACCTCCCACTCCCTTCAGTACGGATGAAAACAGCCGCTTTATGGAGGAGACTCGGGAGGTATACCGCGCCGTCAAAGATGCTCGGGAAGAGGAAAGGGCCATCGCCAAGTTTTGGGACTGCAATCCCTACGTTTCCCACCATACGGGGCACGTCATGTACGCCACCAAGAAAATCACCCCCGGTGGGCACTGGATCAATATTGCCCGCATTGCGGCGGAAAAGGCCGACGCGGATTTGATGAAAACCGTGGAGACCTACGCTCGGGTATCCATCTCGCTATTTGACGGCTTTATCAGCTGCTGGGACGAAAAGTACCGCAGCAGTTTGGTCCGCCCCGAAACGGTCATCAACACCTACATCGACGAGAGCTGGCTACCCATCCTCCAGACGCCACCCTTCCCCGAACACACCAGCGGGCACAGCGTCATCAGCAGTGCGGCTGCCGTGGCCCTCACCGAGTTGTACGGAGCGGACTTTGCCTTTGAGGATACTTCCGAGGAGGAGTACGGCTTGCCTTCCCGTTCTTACACTTCCTTCTTCCAGGCTTCCGAGGAGGCGGCCCTGAGCCGCTTGTACGGCGGAATTCACTACCGACCGGCCATCGATTTGGGCGTGACGCAGGGGCGTGCCGTGGGCAAGCTGGTGCACGAACGGCTCCGGACCGGCTTGTAGCGCAGCGGTTCCGGGCAGGCGGTTTTCTGGTGAAAAATTCTATCTTGTGGTAAAGCCATTTGCCATGCCCCAACTTAATCAAAAACTGACCCTCTACGGACTTACCATGATTGCCGTCGGTGGCTGTATTGGGTCCGGTATTTTTCGTGCGCCCAACGATATTGTCCAAGCCGTTCCGAATGCCAGTCTGGTACTGATGGTTTGGGGATTGGGGGGCGTGGTGGCCCTCACCGGCGCCCTGACCCTGGCCGAACTCGGCGGGATGTTTCCCCGGGCGGGTGGCGTCTACGTTTTTCTGAAAGAAGCCTTTGGGGAGGTGGTGGGCTTTTTGTACGGTTGGGTAATCCTACTGGTCATCAACACCGGTGCCCTCGCGGCCCTCGCCCTCACCTTTGCCGACTACATGACCTTTTTTATCCCCCTCAGCAATTCGGGTAAAGTGGGCCTGGCCATCGGTACCATCGTCGTGCTGACGGCCATCAATCTGCGGGGGGTGAGTGTGAGCCAGTGGCTGGCCAATATCTTTACCGGACTCAAACTACTCGCCATTCTGGGCATCATCCTACTCGCCTTTACCCACTACGACAGCAGTGCCGTACCGATCGACTTTTCCCTACGCGAGCTCCCGCCCGATTGGCGAACCGGCATTCTGGTGGGCCTCATCGGGGTACTGTGGTCGATGGGGGGGTGGCACCATACTTCCTACCTGGCGGGGGAGGCCATCAATGCCAAGCGCAACGTGCCCCGGGCGATGGTGCTGGGGGTGCTGATCGTGACGACGACTTACGTACTGGTCAACTTGGCTTATATGATGCTATTGTCCCTGCCCGCCATTGCGGGTAGCTCGCGCGTGGCGGGCGATGCGGTGGCCACGGTGATTCCCTTTGGGGGGCGGCTGATGGCCCTGGTCATTGCGGTTTCCGTATTTGGTACCATTGGCATTTACACCATGTCCGCTCCGCGGATTTATTACGCCATGGCGGAGGATGGAGTGTTTTTTAAAGCCCTCAGTAAAATTCACCCCCGTTTTCGGACACCGGTCAATGCGATGCTCCTACAAGCGGCCTGGGCCATCGTCTTGCTCTTACTCTGGGGTAGTTTTGAAAAGCTCATCCGTTACGTCACCTTTATGGACATCATTTTTATGACCCTGGCTGGGATCAGTATTTTTATTTTTCGGCAGCGGCGCCCGGAGGCGGAGCGGCCGATCCGGGCCTGGGGCTATCCCTTTATTCCCGCCATTTTCGTTTTGATCTCGACCCTGTTTGTAGGGTCAACCTTGCTGGAGGCGCCTCAGCAGACCTTGTCCGGGCTGGCGGTACTGGCGTCGGGTTTACCATTTTACTGGTTGTTCAAACGAGGGGTCTTGTAGGAATGGGAACAAAAAAAAATAGCTCCCGGGGGGACGGGAGCTATTAGGGGGTATGTATTTATAGGAAATGTTTTATTAGGCAAGGGGAGTAACAGGTCCTTCGGGGGGGAAGGTCCTGTTACCGAAAATCGAAACTATATATGTACTGATTGAGAGTTGTCTGGTTGACGACCACGTCGAGGTCTAGGGTGCCATTTTCGTATTGCAGCGAATAAGTCTGCTTTACCAGGTCCCCGAAGGGTCGAGTACTGGTGAGGGTTTGACTTAAAAAGTTACCCACTTCTTCTTTTAAGGTTTTCATGACCTTCCGAATCGTATCGAGAAGGTTGTTGTGATTGTTCTTTTGGTTAAGCAGATCAATCGTCAAAACCAATTTGATCTTCTTTAAATTCATGCCACGGGGGTTTTGTAGGATTGTTTTTTACTTTGTCCCTTCGGACTTTGCTGGTATAACTGTTGTAAAGTGGCTTATGTTGTTTCGTTTTTTTTAAAAAATTGTTAAAGTATTTTAAGAGACCTTTAAGGTGTTGGCTAACTGACAAAAGCCCGTATTTACTGGCCTTCCAGGCAACCCTTCCTTTACTAGATAGACGGTATTCGATCCAAAAAGGTTGGCTGTCCGAGCAAGTTTTTCACAAAATAATTTCCGCGCGACCGATTCAATCATTTACTAGCCCGAAGTAAGTTTTGCTCCGACCAAGTTTCCACCGCTCCGGGTCAGCTTGTGGTGTACCCAAGGCAGGGGCCCGTACAATTACCGTGGGAGGGGCACAAAAAGTCCAGTGGATGGCAAAAGTCTCCCGTTTTTTTCCGAAATATGTCATCCATTGCATCACCCCGAGTTTTTCGCTCGACCAAGCCCCATCCTCATGAAAAAGACCTGGTGGAAAGAAAGTGTCATCTACCAAATTTATCCCCGCAGCTTTAACGATTCCAACGGCGATGGCGTCGGCGACTTGCGGGGAATCATCGAAAAGTTGGACTACCTCCAGGAGCTCGGGATAGACATCGTCTGGCTGAGTCCCATCTATCAATCTCCCAACGACGACAACGGCTACGACATCAGCGATTACTACGGCATCATGGATGAATTCGGGACGATGGCCGATTTTGACGAGCTGTTGGCCGGTATCCACCAGCGGGGCATGAAGCTGTTGATGGACCTGGTGGTCAATCACAGCTCGGACGAGCACGCCTGGTTCGAAGCCTCCCGCCAATCCAAAGACAATCCTTACCGGGATTATTACTTCTGGCGGCCCGGTAAAAACGGTGGCCCGCCAAACAATTGGCAGTCCTTCTTCGGGGGCAGCGCCTGGCGCTACGATCCGCTGACTGAAGAATATTTTCTCCACCTGTTTACCAAAAAACAGCCCGATCTCAACTGGGAAAATCCCCGCCTCCGGCAAGATATTTACCGGATGATGCGCTTTTGGCTCGACAAAGGAGTGGATGGTTTTCGGATGGATGTCATTCCCCTGATTTCGAAACGGCTGGATTTTGCCGATGTAGATCACGACGAGGTTGGGCGGATCGTGGAGGAGGTGTACGCCAATGGGCCACGGGTCCACGAGTTTTTGCTGTTTATGCACTAGTATGTTCTACAACACTACTATATTATGACGGTGGGGGAGGGCCCGGGCATCGGTACTGGTGAGGCTCCGCTCTACGTCGGGGAAGGCCGTCGGGAGTTAAATATGATTTTCCACTTTGGCCATATGTTTATCGACATGGGTAAGGGAGGACGGCTGGATGTGGTGCCCTTTGACCTGGTAGCTTTTAAGCGCATCTTTACCGATTGGCACCACGCCATGGGGGAACATTCCTGGATCAACGTCTACTTGGACAATCACGATTTTTCACGGATGGTCTCGCGTTTTGGCAACGATGGAAAATACCGCGTCGCTTCGGCCAAATTGCTGGCCCTCCTCCTCCTGACCATGCGGGGAACGCCCTGCATCTACCAGGGATCCGAAATCGGCATGACCAACGTGGCTTTTCCCTCCCTCGACGACTACCGCGATGTGGAGATTCGCAACGCCATCGACAAATGCCGGGCCGAAGGGGGCGACGAGGAAGCCCTGCTCCGCGCCATCCCACACGCGGGCCGCGCCAATGCTCGGACCCCCATCCAGTGGGACACCAGCCCCCAGGCGGGCTTTACCACCGCCCCCGAGCCCTGGATCAAAGTCAACCCCAACTACCCCGAGATCAATGCCGCCGCCGTAGTCGCCGATCCCAACTCCATCTACTACACCTACCGCGATTTGTTGGCCCTGCGCAAACAGCATCCCACCCTGATCTACGGCGATTACCGGATCGTAGCGGCCGAGCATCCCCAATTGTTTGCCTACTACCGCTTTGCTGAGGCAGGGGAGTATTTCGTAGCCCTCCACTTCGGCGAGGCGGCCGCGCTGAATTTTCCGCGACCGGAAGGAGAGGGCTGGGACCTGTTGTGGGGAAATGAGCTCAGACCGGCGGATTTGTTTGGCCCACTGCGGGCCTGGGAGGCACGTTTGTACTGCCGTCGGAAGGGCTAGGGGAGGGGCCCCCAAAGAAAAGCCCCGTTTCACCAGGTAGTGAAACGGGGCAGCTCCGACGGGCATCAAAGCCATCGGGTAAATAGCGCTAAGGGGTTACCAGGTCGTAAAGGGCGTATTGAACTGGTACTGATAGTAAGCACTACCTTTGATGTCCAGCTTTTCAAAACGCGGCATGCCGAGGTTGTCGTGGATCAGGGTATTTTGGAAGAAATTTCGAATACCTTCGGAGTTGTAACCGATCCGGTAATTTCGGTAACCCAGGTACAGGACGCCCGTCCGGTACTTACTGGCGTTCACTCCCTTGTAGATGCCATTGTATTTCTCGGTCTTCTTGTTGTACTTTCCTCCCGGAGAGGCGCCACCGGGTGTGGCCTCGCTATCATCGAGGTGGGGATCACCGGTAAACATGTTGAGACCCGCACTAAAGTCGCCGTAGCTGATGCGGGCGCCCGTGGTGCGGAAGCGGTCGCCGTCATCCCCGTTGGGGGCACCAAAGAACCAGTCGTTTTCGTAAGCCACCCCAAAGTCGCCGTGGCGGAAATTAAAGCCACCGACGCGTTGGTTAAACTCCTTGTTCTTACCTCCCCAGAAGCTCGTACTGAGCAAGCTAAAGGCGGTGCGTCCGTCGTCGTAACCAATGGATTGGGAGAAGCGGAATTCGGTAGCGGGTCCTTGGCCCTTTAGTAGCTCGTTGGAGGTAAAACGCGTACCACCCAGTCCGACGCCGAAGGTAAAGTTACCCACCTGCGCATTGGCCGAGAGGTTGAGGCCGTAGCCGGCTTGGTTGGTACCGGTAGCGAGGGCCGGGCTCAGGGAGAGCGAGAAGTTGTCGGAAATGGGGATGTCGACGCTGGCGTAGGAAGCGGCGACGTTGCCGATGACGGCTTTCCAGGTGGCGGGTTGGGCGATGACTTTGGCCGCTGAGGCCGAGCCGAGCACATTGGCCGCAAAGACGGCTGGTGCGGCGGAAGCGCCCGCCATAAAGCCGGCCATGGTGGCCCCGCGGATAAAGGCCCCCAGGGCTTCCAGAGCATCCCCGCCGTTGGCCAGGGTGACGATGGCGGCAGTGGTACCGCCCACCACGGTAGCCGCGATGACGAGGGCCGAGATCAGCGTAATGGCTTCTTCCCCGTTGGGGTCGATGCTATTGACTGGGTCATTGGCCATGGCTACGTAGGGTGAGGCAAATTGGTGCTGGGGGTCGGTCCCAAACCAACGTCCCACGGTGGGATCGTACAGCCGCGAACCGAAATCGTACTGTAAGATGCCGTTTTCGAGTTGCAATTCTTTGCCCTGGAACTTGTAGTTGAAGCCCGAGGCGTAGGAAGAGACGTACTCCCCGAAGTGCTTCATGCCCATGGCGTAGTAATTGGTATTGGAAACGATTTCCGTACTGATCACCGAACCATTGTAGTTGAGGTCGCTAAAGGCCACCCGATTGCTACCGAGGTGAGCGGCGTAAACGTAGATGTAGCGAAAAATGGAACCCTCTTTACTGGCGTAACCCTCGGGGGTTGGGAAAAATTCCAAGGTAGAGTTGCGGTATTGAAAGCCCCCCAAATAATCGGTGATGGTCGTTCCTCCCGAATTCGAGACGTAACGTTTTTTGATTTTTTCTCCCGCCGCATTGTAGGTGAAATAAATATTGGCACCACTGCCCATTCGAATGCGACTTACCAAATTGAGGTGGTTGTAGTAATACTCCTCCACGTCGCGGTTGCGGTCAAAAATGAGGTTGCCATTGTCGTCGTAATCGTAATCCGTCGAGCCGGTATAGCCATCCTTAAATCCCGTCGACGTCGAAGCGTTGTCGCGGATGCCCGTC
>CALCCH010000016.1 GCA_937899855.1 uncultured Saprospirales bacterium
GTAATTTTTCAATCATATGAGCAATTCTAGCTGAAAAGATTTATATTTGCGACGTTTTTTTTAAACAATTTCTAACATTCTTATTTATTAAATTTTCTAACACATGCAACAAGGAAAAGGTATCATCAAATTCTTTCTTGTGGCAGTTACCTTGGTCTGTTTGCTTCAGTACTTCTACATGCTACCCACTCGTGGGGTAGAGCAGGCTGCTGACGAATACGCCAAGGATCTCACTCAGGACATCACGGATGAAGATAAACGTGATGCGGAGGAGAATGCCGCAAGAACGGCCTACCTCGACTCGATGTCGAACGAGGTAGTCTTCGAAATCCCGCTCTTCAAAAAGTGGACTTATCAAGAACTCAAAAGCCTCCAGCTGGCCTACGGCCTGGATTTGAAAGGCGGAATGAGCCTAGTACTACAAGTCGACTTACGAGAATTTATACGAAGTTTAGCCAATGATTCCAAAGACCCAACTCTTGATGCTGCGTTAGAAAATGCCTCCAAGGCCCAAGCCCAATCCCAATCCGATTACGTCGCCCTCTTCGCCGACGCCTTTAAAGCTGCCGATCCCAATAAACAATTGGCCCCCATTTTTGTGGCCAACGAAAGCTTACGTGACGAAATCGACTACACCTCTTCGAATGCCGAAGTCATTCAGGTAATTCGCGCCAAAGCCAACGAGACGGTTGGCCTGACCTACGACCTGCTCAAAGAGCGGATCGACCAACTGGGAGTGGTACAACCCAATATCTCACTCGACGAAACGCGGGACCTGATCACCGTGGAACTTCCCGGTATCAGCAACCCCGAGCGCGCCCGCTCCTTTATGCAGAGCGCGGCCAAACTGGAATTCTGGAACGTATACCGCATCAATGATCCCGGCGTTCAAGCCGCCTTCTTCGCCGCCGATGAAAAACTCAAGCAGCAAGATGGTTTGGAAACAGCCAATGAAGAACCCGAGGAAACGATCAAAGAACGCTACGAATACAAATACGATGAAGATGGCAATCTAGAGGATTCTACCCTCGTATACGACACCCTGCAAACGACGCCCGATCCCCTGGCCAACCAGGGCCCGCTGCTGGCCAAGCTCCAGCTCAACGCCGCCGCCGGTGGTCAGACGGCCCTGCCTCCCGCCGTAATGGGTTTGGTGGCCGAAAACGAAAAGGACGAAGTGGAAGCCTTCCTGGCCCGCCCCGAGGTAGCCTCGCTCTTCCCCAAGGACCTGTCGTTCCGCTGGGCCAAGGACGCCGCTACGGGCTACAACTTTGAAGACGAAGCCGAACAAGACAAGCGGCTCTACGAGCTCTACGCCATCCGTTTGTCCAAAGGCAGTACGACCGCTCCGCTGGAAGGAGACCACATCACCCGGGCCACGGCCAACCCCAATCCGCAAAACGGCGAAGTCGAAGTATCGCTGATGATGGACAGTGAGGGCGCCCGGACCTGGGGCCGGATGACCACCGAGGCTGCCAACGACAGCAACCGCGAGATCGCCATCCTCCTGGACAGCCAGGTGGTGTCGGCTCCTCGGGTCATCAATCCCATCCTGACGGGAAGCTCGTCGATTACGGGTTCGTTTACCCTGCAGGAAGGGAAAGACTTGGCCAAAATCCTCCAAATTGGAAAGTTGCCGGCCCGTCCGCAGATCATCCAGGAAACCCTGGTTGGTCCGACCCTCGGTGCCGAAAATATCCGCCGGAGTATCACCTCCATGGTGGTTGGTTTTAGCTTGGTATTTATCTTTATGGTACTCTACTATTCAACCGGAGGTATCGTATCGGTACTGGCCCTGCTGCTCAACATCTTTTTCATCTTCGGAGCACTCGCCTCGCTGGGAACGGTACTGACCCTCCCCGGAATTGCGGGTATCCTGCTGACGATTGGTATGGCCGTAGATGCCAACGTGATCATCTACGAACGGATTCGGGAAGAATTGCGCGAGGGCAAGACCCTGCTCATGTCCATCAAGGATGGCTTCCAAAACTCCTATTCGGCCATCATCGATGCCAACGTAACGACCATTTTGGTGGCCTTCGTACTGTCCTATTTCGGACTGGGGCCCATCAAGGGTTTTGCGGTAGTCCTGATTATCGGGGTGATTTTCTCGCTCTTTACCGCCGTACTGGTGGGCCGACTGATGATCGACTACTGGACGATCGACCGCGGCAAAGAAATCGGCTTTTGGACCGGTTTTTCCCGCAACGCCTTCGCCAATATCGACTTCAACTGGTTGGGCAATCGCCGCCTGGCTTACATCATTTCGGGTAGCATCATCGTCCTTGGGTTTGGCTCTTTCTTCGTGCGGGGTTTCGATCTGGGCGTAGATTTCAAAGGGGGATACTCCTACAACGTCCAGTTTGAGCAGGGGCTCGATATCGACCCCGATGACCTGCGGACCGGATTGGCCGAAGTATTTGGTAGCACCCCCACCGTCAAGGAGGTAAGTACCAACAATACCTTTAATATCGTGACCGATTACCTCATCAATAGTACCGAAGAGGACGTCGCCACCCTAGTACAGGACAAACTCTTTGAAGGCGTCAACGCCATTGTAGGAGGCAACCTCAAGAAGAGCAGCTTCAAGAATACCAAGAGCAGCAGTACGCACATCACGAGTTCGACCAAGGTTGGGCCAACGATTGCGGACGACATCGCCTGGAGTTCTTTCTACGCCGCTACCTTCGCCCTCTTGCTGATCTTCTTTTACATCTTTGTTCGCTTTAGCAAATGGCAATACAGTATGGGAGCCGTCGCGGCACTCTTCCACGATGTACTGGTGGTACTCAGTATCTTCTCCATCTTCTGGGGGATCCTACCCTTCTCGCTGGAGATCGACCAGGCCTTTATCGCCGCCGTCCTGACGGTGATCGGTTATTCGATCAACGATACGGTAGTAGTATTTGACCGGATTCGGGAGTACATGAACCGCTATACCAGCAAGATGAGCAAGCAAGAAGTGATCAACAAAGCCATCAACAGTACCTTTAGCCGGACGGTCATCACCTCGCTGACGACCCTCTTCGTGGTGCTGGTCCTCTTCCTCTTCGGGGGAACGAGTATCAAAGGCTTTGCCTTCGCCCTCGTCGTGGGGGTCATCGTGGGTACCTACTCCTCCGTATTTATCGCCACGCCAGTCATGTCGGACCTGATTGGTGAATTGGAGGTCAAAGAGACCAAAAAGAAAAGCTTTAGCCGTGCGGCCAAGGCCAATCGCTAATAAACATTAATTTTTTTCTTCAGGTACCGGATGGTTTTTTCAACCATCCGGTATTTTTTTTGTTCATACACCACAACCAATCTTCTTATTGGCATAGAAATTGCCAATTGATAAGCGTAAGTTTTGGTTAAAAAATTGTAAGATTCGTTTCCTAAGCCCGTCTCTCAAACGGGCTTTATTTTTTTCCCTAACTCCTTCCCGACAAAAGCTCCTCCCCCCCCAGCGACACGCAACAAAGTATCCCAGCCGGCGTTTTCCTATTGAAGCCCTATCCGGTAGTCCATATATTCTCTATCTTGCCCCTTCGAAACGCTTCTGCTATGCCAAAAACACTCCTCACCACCCTACTCGGCCTGATCCTCTTCGCTAGTGCCTGTACCTTTGTGGAAAAAATCCGCGACGGAGATACCGCCTTCGATCGCAAACAGTACGCCGTGGCCATTACCATGCTCAAAAAAGAGCACGACAAGGCTAAAAGTCGGGTCGAAAAGGGAAAAAAAGCCTTTTTGCTGGGCGAAGCCTACCGCCTTACCGATCAGGCAGCTCAGTCGATCAGCTGGTACCAGCGGGCCTACGACAACTCCTACGGAGTGGATGCCCTCAAGCAGTACGCCTACGCCCTCAAGCAGACCGAACAGTACGCCGAGGCCAAGCAAGCCTTCAAAAACTTGGGCATCGAGATTGGAAGTCCCTACGAATACCGCCGGGAGATTCAGGCCTGCGAAAAAGCCATCGCCTGGAAAGAGGAAGAAAAAAATACGGCCTACCGGATCAAATCCCTCCCCATCAACAGCAGTAGCGCCGATTACTCCCCCACCTTCTACGCCGACCAGCAGCTCGTCTTCACCTCCGACCGCAGCAATAGCGTCGGCGAGGAAGCATACAACTGGACGGGCAATAAGTTCTCCGACCTCTTCGTGGCCGATCTCCAGTCCAATACCGTCGAGTCTTTCTCTCCCGTCATCAATAGCGAACAAAACGAAGGCTCAGTCGCCTTCAACGCCTCCCATACGATGATGATTTTTACCCGCTGTTTTAGCCTGGAAAAATACGGCGAGCAGTACTGCAAACTCATGTTGAGTGAAAAAGAGGGCGAATCCTGGACCAGCCCCATCACCCTCAATTTTATCGAAGATAAGGTCAATTACATGCACCCCTGCCTCTCCGAAGACGGCAGCCTGCTCTACTTCAGCGCCGAGCACCCCGACGGCTGGGGGGGCTACGACATTTTCGTGGCCGAGCGCAATCCCGACGGATGGGACCAGCCCCGGCTACTGAGTCGTAGTGTCAATACCATCGGCAATGAGCTCTTCCCCACCCTCGATCGCGATACGCTGTACTTCGCCTCGGACCACCACCCCGGAATGGGGGGGCTCGATATTTTTCGGGTACACCAACTGGGCTCCCAGCGGTGGAGTTTGGCCCAAAACCTCAAGGGCCCCATCAATTCGGGGGGGGACGATTTTGGGCTGATCATCGACCGGAGCTTCGAACCAACCGAAGACGTTCGCCAAAAGGGCTATTTCAGTTCGTCGCGGATGACGGGCTCGGGTAGCGATGATATTTTTGCCTTTGAAAAAGGAGTGCCGCCGCCCGTCGCAGATACCGTGACCGCGCCGGTGGAAGAGATCGTCTACGAAATGATTTTGGAGGGCTACGTCTTGGAAAAAATCTACCAAACCGCCAACGATCCCAACAGCACCGTACTGGGGCGCAAACCCCTGCCCGGAGCGGTGGTGGAGGTGGGCTTTAACGAAGGTACGGAGCGGATCGAAGTGGACGAAAACGGCTACTTCCGGCTGGTGCTCGCCGAAGAAATGGATTACGACTTCCTCGCCAAGCGCGAGGGCTACCTCAACAATACCGATCGCTTCTCCACGCGGGGCATCGGCCAGGACCCCGCCGAGCCCATCCGCCGTTTTGAGATCGAAATTGTACTGGACAAACTCTTTAAGAACCAGGAAATCGTATTGGAGAATATTTATTATGACTTCAACGAGTCATTTATTCGCAAAGATGCCCAACCCACCCTCAACGAATTGGCGGCGCTCCTAGCAAAGAACCCTGACATCAGCATCCAACTCAGCTCGCATACGGATTGTAGAGGGCAAGATCGGTACAACGAGCGACTCTCCCAAGATCGGGCTCAGGCTGCCGTGGATTACCTCATCACCAAGGGCATCCCGGCGGAGCGGCTTACGGCAAAAGGCTACGGGGAGAACGTCCCCTCCGTGGATTGCCTCTGTAGTCGTTGTAGCGAGGAGGAGCACCAAGCCAATCGACGCACGACCTTCAAAGTACTGGAGTAGCACCAATCATGGAACGAGCGGGTGACTTCTGGTAAATTTACGGCCCTTTAGCGTCCAAAAATGGAAGGCGGTTAGCTCACCACAATATTGATCATCCGCTTGGGCACCACGATGACCTTGCGGACCGTTTTTCCATCCGTCCACTTGGCCACCGTCTCGTTGGCCAGGGCCAGCTGCTTGAGCTCCTCGATATCGGCACTCGCCGGAAATTGGGCCTTGGTACGGGTCTTACCATTGATGCTGATGGGATACTCGTAGGCATCTTCCTCCAGGTATTTTAGATTCAGCTCGGGATAGGAAGCGCGGTGCACCGACTGCCCGGGCTCCTGCTTACCCAAGCGGAACCACAACTCCTCCGACAGGTGTGGCGCAAAGGGCGCCATCAATACGACCAAACCTTCCAACACCTCGCGTTTGTGACACTTGAGCTTTTTCAGGTCATTGGTCGCCACCATAAAACCACTCACACAGGTATTGAAAGAGAAGCGCTCCGTATCGTCGATCATTTTCTTGATGGCGGTGTGCAGAATTTTCAGCTCGGCCTTGCTGGCGGGCGCGTCATCGACCAAAAACTTGCCGTCCTGATCGTAGAACAAACTCCAAAACTTCCGCAAAAACTTCGATACCCCGTCAATACCGTTCGTATTCCAGGGCTTGGATTGCTCGATCGGCCCCAGAAACATCTCGTACATCCGAAAGCAATCGGCGCCGTAACGCTCCACCACATCGTCGGGATTGACCACATTGAAGTAACGCTTAGACATTTTCCCCACCTCCGAGTGGGTCATCAGCATGTTGTCGGTAGCCGCGCCCGCCGCCTCAAAATTACCTTGGTGGTATACGCCCCGACCGCATTCGAAATAGGCATCCTCGTACTCGGGACGCCAGTCGATAAACTTTTTGATGCTATCGATATTCAAATACGAACTGTCGGTCCCGTAGCCTTGGACAAAGTCGACGTGCACCGGAATCCGGGCGACGTTCTCAATGCCGCGTTGGCGGGCCAGGTTGGCGCAGATAAAGCGTTTTTCCCCCTCCTTGCTCTTGATGAGGTAGGCAAATTCGATCACGCCCTGGATCATGCCCTGGTTGATCAGTTTGCGAAAAGGTTCGGCGGTGGGTACCCAGCCCTTGTCGTACAAGAATTTGTGCCAGAAGCGGGAGTACATCAGGTGGCCCACCGCGTGTTCGGTACCGCCGACGTAAAGATCGACATCCCGCCAGTAGTTGATGGCCTCCGGGCTGGCGAAGGCTTGATCGTTGTGGGCATCCATATAGCGCAGGAAATACCAGGAGGAGCCGGCAAACCCGGGCATGGTGTCGGTTTCGCGCACCTGGCCATCGGGCAGCTGTACCCAATCGTCCACCTTGGCCAACGGCGATTTGCCATCGGCGGTGGGTTTGAAATCATCCAGTTCGGGCAATTCGAGGGGCAGCTCTTCCAGCGGTCGGGCGTGGGCCACTCCTTCGGCATCGTAGCTGATGGGAAAGGGTTCACCCCAGTAGCGCTGACGGCTATAGTTGGCATCCCGCAGGCGGTAATTGATGCGTCCCGTGCCGATGCCCTTTTCCTCGATCTTGTCGATCGTCAGCCGGATGGCAGCGGGCACCTCCATACCATTCAAAAACTGGGAGTTGATCATTTTACCGACCTTATCCGACTTGGTCGACCCGGGATAATCGGACTTGTCGATCACGTCGATGACCGGCAGCTCGAATTTGGTGGCGAAAGCAAAATCGCGATCGTCGTCGCTGGGTACAGCCATGATGGCCCCCGTTCCGTAATCCATCAGCACGTAATCGCCGATCCAGATGGGGACGCGCTGCTCGGTAAAGGGATTGATGGCGTAGGCACCGATAAAACAACCGGTCACCTCCTTGACCTCGGCCATGCGCTCGCGCTCGGAGCGGGAACTGGCGTAGCTGCGGTCGGCCGCTACGTCGGCCGCCTGTTCCGCACTGGTCAGCTGATCGACCAGGGGGTGTTCGGGCGCCAGTACCATAAAGGTGGCGCCAAAAATGGTATCGGGGCGGGTGGTAAAGATTTCGATTTGCTGATCCGAGCCGTCGATGGCAAAAAAGACCTGGGCCCCTTCGGAGCGACCGATCCAGCTTCGCTGCTGGGTTTTCAGGGCCGCCGACCACACTACCGTATCCAGGTCGCGGAGCTAACGCTCGGCGTAGGCCGTAATCCGCAGGGACCACTGCAACATCGGGCGGCGTTCGACGGGATAGCCCCCCCGCTCCGATACCCCGTCCTTGACCTCATCATTGGCCAGTACCGTACCTAGGGCCTCGCACCAGTTGACGTAGGCCACTTTGCGGTAGGCCAGGCGGTAATTCATCAGAATTTCGTCGCGTTTGGCCGCCGAATAGCCCTTCCACTCCTCCGCACTAAAGGTGGACTCTTCGTTGGTAGCCGCCCGGACTCCACCGTTACCTTCGGTTTCAAAACGTCGCAGCAGGTCGGCAATGGGTTCGGCCCGATCGCTTTCCCGATCGTAGTAATGATCAAATAGTTGGAGAAAAATCCACTGGGTCCAGCGGTAAAACTTCGGATCGGAGGTGGTCACCTGGCGTTCCCAGTCGAAGCTAAAGCCGAGGTTGTCCAATTGCTGGCGGTAGCGGGCGATATTGGCGGCGGTGGAATCGGCGGGGTGGACACCGGTTTCGATGGCGTACTGTTCGGCGGGTAGGCCGAAGGCATCGTAACCCATGGGGTGAAGGACATTGAAGCCCCGCAAACGCTTGTAACGCGCAAAGATGTCGGAGGCGATGTAGCCCAGCGGGTGCCCGACGTGTAAACCCGAGCCCGAGGGATAGGGAAACATATCGAGGACGTAATATTTGGGGCGATCGCTGTCGTTATTGGTCTGGTAAATTTTGTGCTCCGTCCAATAATCTTTCCATTTCTTTTCGATTTCGCGAGGATTGTAGTGCATGCTAAAGGGCTTTGAATTAGATGGATTATTGAGCCATACAACGGACGGTGATTCCCAAAGGTTTCCTCGGTGGCCGTTCGACCGACGCCTCCGCCCGTGCCTGGCTGCGGTGATCTGCGAAAATATGGAAAATGTTGGAATTTAGCGCAGAAAGCCAGAATAACGAATTGTTGTATCTTTACACCAAAATAGCTTACCATGATCAGAGGACTCATTCAGATATTTATCATCGCCGTCGTGGGTTTGGTTGCCTACAACTTCTTTCTCGGTACGGAGGAGGAAAAGGAGCAATCCCGCGAGATCATCAACAAGGTGAAGGAGGTGGGACAGTCCGGTGTCGACCTGATTAAGGCAGAGAAGGAAAAATTTGATGCGGGCAAGTACGACGACGCCTTGGATAAGATTGGGGGTTTGGTAGATAAGCTCAAGTCGAAAGCTCAGGACAGTGGAGAAACGCTCGACAAACTGCGCAATCTCGAAGGCAAGAAAAACGAGCTCAAGGATCGCCTCCGCGAGGACCAAGAACAGGACAAGCTCACCGAGGGCGAGCAGCGCGCCTTGCAGGAAGAGATGAAAGACCTGCTGTCCGAAATTGAGGGGTTGACGTCGGAAATGAGCCAGTAAGTGGCGCCACTTTAATTTTCTACCGTTTCTAACGCCGAGCTGTGGTCCAGCTCGCGGAAATCCACCGCGCTGACGCCCGATACTCCTTGCTCGGCCATAAATACCCCGTAGATCACATCCACCGCCGCCATCGTCGCCTTATTGTGCGTCACGATCACGAACTGCGAATCCACCGAAAACTTCCGAATGATCTTATTGAACTTCTCGATGTTGGCATCATCGAGGGGGGCATCCACCTCGTCAAAGACGCAGAAGGGGGCGGGTTTGAGCAGGTAAAGGGCAAAAAGCAAGGCCGTGGCGGTGAGCGTCTTCTCCCCTCCCGACAGCTGATTGATCGTCAGGGGGCGCTTGCCCTTGGGCTTGGCGATGATCTTGATCCGCGATTCCAAGGGGTCGTCGGCCGCTTCGAGCAGCAGATCGCACTGGTCGTCTTCGGTAAAGAGCGTCCGAAACACCTCGATAAAGTAGGTGCGTACCTTTTCAAAAGCCGCCAAAAATTGCTCGGTGGCCGTGGCCTCAATTTCCTTGATCGTATCCAATAAAGAAGCCTTGGCGGCCAAAATATCGTCGCGCTGGGAGGAAATGCCATCGTAGCGTTCCTTCATCTCGTCGTAGGCTTCCACCGCCATGGGGTTGATGTCGCCGTAATTGTCGAGTCGCTTCTTCAATTTGGCAACCTTTTGCTCCAACTCCTCCACATCGATGCCTTCTTTGGGTTCCTGATTGAGCACCTCGTTGATGTCGATCCCGAATTCGATGCGCAGACGCTCCGCCGTAGAGGTAAGCTCCAGCTTCATTTCGGTAAATTGGTCCTTGAGCGCCTGAATGGCATTTTGGGCCGCTTGCCGTTGGCGACTGGTCCGTCGCAGCTCCTCCTCCAATTCGTTGATGCCACCGCGGGCCTTAAAGTAGTGTTGCTCCGCCTCGTTGAGGGAAGCCTCCCGAAGCTGTCGCTCGGTGTAGGCCTCCAGCAAGGTGGCGTCCAGCTGTCCCATATCCGCTTTAATCACGTCGATTTCGCCATCCGATTGGGCCAAGCCGGTCTGATCGGCACTGAGCTTGTTTTTGGTTTCACTCAGGGTATTTTCCCGAAAGCTCAGTTCGCGTTGGAGGGTCGTCACCTTATTCTGCTGGCGAATAAACTCGATGTTCTTTTGGTTAAAGTCGTTGGAGGCCACACTGAGGGCATCGGCCACCTGGCGAAAACTGCCATCCGTATCCGAAATTTGGGCCTTGGCAGCTTCCACCTCCTCTCGCTTGGCAGCCAGCTCCCGATCGATCTCCTCATTGACCTGACCCAGGCGATTGATCGACACCTCAGATTGCATTTTCTTGCTGTCGGCATCGCGGATAAAGTTCTCAAAATTCTCCAAACGAGTCATCAAAGAAACCTTTTCCTGATCCATCCGATTGAGCACCGAGCGTTCGCGGTTGATCGTCTCGTTGGTAATTTGCGACTTGAGGGTCTCCAGTTGGGTTTTGACATTGTAGTATTGCGTCGAGAGTTTGTTCTCTTTTTTCTCCAGGTTGCGGATGGCCACGTCGAGTACTTCCAGGTTCTTTTTCCGACCGATCTTTTTGCCCTCAAACAAGCCCACCGATCCCCCGGAAAGGCTGAATTTTCCCTGGACAAAGCGTCCGCTCCTGGACAGGATGACCAAGCTTTTGTCGCCCAAGTCGGCAATCGGTTCATCGCTCTCCGTCACCACCACCTTTTCGAGTAAGTAGCTGACGAGGTTGAAGTAGGCCTTGTCGGTTTCCACCAGTTCGACGGCACTCTGCGTACCGGGATGCACCCCCACGGGCGCCAGGTAGTCGCGGAAGGCGTCGAGGATAAAAAAATTGGCCTTGCCCTTCTGGGTTTTGTTGAGCAGGCGGATGGCCGCGTAGGCCTCCTCCAAGTTGTCGACTACGTAGTAATTGAGGTAGCGTTCGAGGTAGTTTTCGATCGCCACGCGGTAGCCCTCTTTGACGTAGAGCAGATCCGACAGCAGGGGAACATCCTTTTTCCAGTCCTTGGTCTTGCTCAAAAACTTGATGGATTCGGGAAAGCCTTCCAGGTTTTCGACCATGCTCTTGGTCAGCTTGTACTCGTTGCGTTTGGCGTCGAGTTCGCGATTGACATCGGCGACGGACTTGCGCAGTTCTTCCAGCTTTCGTTCGGCGACCACTATTTCTTCCTGGCGACGGGTTTCTTCCCGCTCCAGCCGTTCCAATTCGTTGACTTTGTGCTGGCGGCGGCCTTCCAAGTCGCGCAGTTGGCCCTCCAGGGTATTCACCTCTTCGCGCCGCTGTAGGATTCCGGTCCGGGTCTGTTCGATCTCCTTACTCAGGTTTTCGATTTGATTGAGGTTGATGGCCTTGCTCTTTTCCAATTCGAAAACCTGGCGGTCGAGCTGTTGTTGGCGATCGAGGAAAGCTTCGAGCTCCGCCTTGAGCTGTCCGTGGCTCGATCGGATGGTCTTGAGTTTGTCTTCCGCCGCTACCAGCTGTTCTTCCAGATCCACTTCCAACCGCTTGTCTTCGTTGAGCTGTTCGCGGTAGTAGGCAATATCGTCCTCCAACTGGGTCATCCGCGCGTTGGCCGCTTTGATTTGCTCGCCGAGCTTTACCTTGTTTTGCTCGATAAAGTTGAGCTTCTGCCCCAGCATTCGTTTGTCGTTCTCCTGGGTACGGATGTTGCCCACCAGTTCGTTGACCAGCCGCTGGGCTTCGGAGAGGCGTTTTTCCTTGTCCAGATTGCCTTTCTTTTCCTGCTCCAACTTAGCCTCCAGCTGGGAATGGTGTACTTCCAGACGGCGCAGCTCGTCCTCTCCCTTTTCCAACTTCCCGGTCAGCGCGGCGTAGCGATCTTTGTAGCTACTGAGCTTGACGGTAGCCAGGTCGACGCTCAGTTCCTTGTACTTTTCCTTGAGCTCGTAGTAGCGCTTGGCCCGTTTGGCCGGTTTCTCCAGGGCCTTGAGGTTGCCTTCGATTTCGAAGAGCAGGTCCTCGATCCGGTCGAGGTCTTCGGTGGTATTCTTGAGTTTGTTGAGGGTCTCGCGTTTGCGTCGCTTGTATTTGGAGATACCGGCGGCCTGCTCGAACATCTTCCGGCGGGAATTGTCCTTGTCGGTCATTAGATCGTCGACTATACGGTGGGCGTTGATGGCGTTGGAATTGGAGCCAATGCCGGTGTCCTGGAAATGCGTGGTAATATCTTTGAGACGGCACACGACGTTGTTGAGGCGGTACTCGCTTTCGCCGGTGCGGTAGAGGATGCGACTAATGGTGACGGTATTGTACTCCGTCGGCAAGAGGTTTTTGGTGTTTTCAAAGGTCAGGGAAACCTGTGCCATTCCCCCCGGTTTCCGCTTCTTGGAGCCGTTGAAAATGACGTTCGACATCTTCTCCAACCGCAATTCCTTGCCCTTCTGCTCTCCCAATACCCAGCGGATGGCATCCACGATATTGGACTTTCCCGAACCGTTTGGCCCCACGATCCCGATCACGTCTTCGTTGAAGTTGATGACCGTCTCGTTGGCAAAACTTTTAAAACCTTTGATTGCAAGACTCTTTAATCGCATAGCCTGCAAAATTAACGAAATCCACCCGATTTTCGCAGTGCGCCAGAATTTTTTATCCACGATTTATCCCCCCAGGAGGCTGCTGAGCGGAAGAAAACTGGACCGAGAATGGGGTCAAAAGAGCTAGGAGGCCTAGGTCCCCCCTAGCTTACTTACCCATTATAATTACTAAATCTTCAATCGCCAGTAGGCCACTCCCGGCAACTCCTTTTTGGGGATATCCCGGGACTTCCTACGGACTTTAATACGTTCGCCCGCGGGGGAAAAGGTAATCGCTAAAGATGCACTTTTTTGCGGCTGGTGCTAAAAGAGGAAATGGAAAAAGAGCGCTAGCGATGACGTCACATCACTAAGGCCCTTTATTATTTTCTATTTAACCTTCAACATCTTACCCACTATCACTTCATTTTTCACTTTAATCACAAAAGTATACAAGCCCTGTCTTGGCAGCCAGGTATCTGGAATCCGCCAAGATTGGGAACCTGCCTCTCGATACGATTCTTCGTGACGCAGCAAGCTACCATCCATGGCGTAAAGCTCCAGGCGAATCGCGGCGGCTTCCGGTAGCTCAAAACGCAGTTGGGTCTCGGAATGGAAGGGATTGGGAAATACTTCTACGGTGGGCAGTACGGAAGCTACCCCGGTGGGTTCAAAACCAGCCGGAGCGCTGGCGGAATTTCGTTCTTGTCCGGTTTGGTAAGGCAGGTGAGTGTGGCTTTGATTTTCGGGGCAGGGTGGACAGTTGATCGTGATAAATTGGGTCTCCGCGAGCCAATTCTCGCACTCACTCTGTACCGCTAAAGTTACTCGGTAGGTCAGAGCGCCCGATCCGCACCACAATTCCCATTCGCTGGTGCCCGACCAATCGTTGTAGGCCTGCCCTAACTCCAGAGCGCCCAAGTCGTTGTTTTGCCATTGTGAAGTTACCCAACGGCCGTTACACCCCTGGTTGGGACCAGCAATACAAACCGTGATTAGGTAATTATCATAGTTCGTGCTTTGGTTCACAAAATGAATGGGATCCCCAAAACAGGCTTCGGTAGGAAGGTAGAAGCCAACCGTCGTTTCACAAGGGGGTTCTACGCAGCCCGCTCCTCCATCGTAACAAGCGGTAGCGGCTGGCGACATTAGCCCATCGGGGCAAATCGCGCGTACGGTATAGGAAAAGCATTTGGCGGCAAAACTTCCGGGAATCGTGTAGGAACTAGTGGGCGTATTATCCGAAAAGGAAAAGTTGCCAAAAGGACAACCACAAGCGGGATCTCCAATGTTGATCTCCACTTCGTATCCCAAGGCTCCGGGAACGGGTTTCCAGTGGAGGCTCCCCTCTCCCGTTGCCATATCGTACTGGCAATCGCGGAGCTTAGGTGCGCTAAATTCGCATCCTTCGATGACCTCAATTTCCACCAGATCGAGGTGTACGAAAGAGAAAAAGAAAACCGTACCAGCTGGTGTTGGCGTATTATTCGAAGACCGAAACCACAGTTGTTCGTAATCCTGAGTGAGGGTAATGGTTTGCTCGACCTCCACCCAATCGTTGATCAAAAAGGCGCCTGGGGGAGCACCACCATCGAGCACTAGGGCATCATTGGGTACGTCCGGTAGGAGATAACTCGTAGAGCAGGGGTCCGTACTGTTGATCGCGGGCAGGGCTTGTGGCAGTAGCATCCATTCCCAACGCTGCGCCTCTCCACGCATGGCATAGCTGATTCGGTAAGTCTTCCCCGCCTCAAAGTCAAAATTGAACGCGGCGGTTTCTCCGAGTAATGCTCCACTGGGGTTATCACAAAAATTTTGATCGCGATAAAAGGGAGCCATATTCAGATAACGCGAACCATCATAGGCAGGGATACTGGGGAAGATGTAGATATCCGGTGTCCCGGAGGGTGCGATCCAGCCGGGGAAGCAACTCCCGGCCAAGGCATCTGATTCATTGGGGCAAAAGCTCTCAAAGCTTTCGCTGAAGGTGACTAGAGCGTGGGTAAAATTACTGGCCATGATCCCACAGAGGAGTAGAAGGGTGCATAAGTATTTCATTTTCATAGTTTAATGGCTTGTATTAAAAAAAGAGAGCTAGTGTTTCTTGACGCCCACTAGCTCTTTCACTTCAATTAATTGGTTTTCAATAATTTACCATTGATGATGGCTTCATCCACTCTAAGAACAAAATGATACAAGCCCTCCGTTGGCAACCAATCCCCGGGGATGGTCCAAGTTTGGGCACCAGCCGCTCGCTGGGAGGTCTCGCGACGGAGTAATTTCCCATCAAGTCCGTACAGTTCCAGACTGAGGGTAGCCGCCTCGGAAAGCTCAAAACGCAACTGCGTCTCCGCTTGGAAAGGATTGGGAACGACTTCTACTTGAACCGTTTGGACAGAAAGACGGGATTGTTCCACATCCGCTGGATGGATGATGAGGTTTTCGGTCAATCCGGTTTGCTCCGGAGCGAGTCGTCCACCACGATTGTCTGGACAAGGCGGACAAGTGATGGTGATAAACTTGGTTTCGGTGACCCAATTTTCGCAATCGCTCTGGACGGCAAGCGTCACCCGATAAGTATTGCCACACCACATCAACCAGTCGCTAGCACCCGACCAATCGTTGTAGGCCTGGCCCAACTCCAGAGACCCCTGTGGCCCATTCTGCCACCCCGAGTTCACCGAATTGCCATTGCACTGGTTATTGGGGCCGGCAATACAAACGTAAATCCGGTAACGATCGTAGGCGGTACTTTGGTTGACAAAATGGATGGGATCGCCAAAGCAGGCCTCGGTCGGTAAATAAAAAGCAGCGGCGGTTTCACAGGCCGGTTCGCAATTCGCTCCCGCATCGTAGCATCCCGTAACCGGGTCGGACAATAAACCTTGGTAGCAAATGGTGCGCACGGTGTAGGAAAGACATTTGGCGAAGAAAGCCCCGGGGATGACATAAGAATTGGAAGAGACAATGTCGGTAAACTGAAAGCCACCAACTAACTGACAACCGCATTCGGGATCATCCACCGATATGGTAATTTCGTAGCCGGTAGCCCCGGGAACTTCGCTCCAATTCAAAGTAGCTTCTCCCGTGGCGGCGTTGTATTGACAACTCGCCAGCGTGGGCGTATCACAGGAATTCTCCACCGTGACGTTCGGAGTTGATTCCGCTCGGCCAGTAGTGAAAAGACTCAGACTGAACGCTAAGAGGTAAATAATTTTCAATTTCATGATTCAAAAGTTTTAGTTTATATTTAATATTTTACCAATCGTTTTATATTCGTTGATTGCAAGTCGGCGAAAACCATCTGGAGGAGGTAGGAGGGCGAGGAAAGGCTGGGCAGAGACTTCAGAAGTGACAAGACTACAGCGTGGACCAAAGACGCATTTCAATTTCATGGCTTCGCAATTTTTAACGAATCATTTAAAATACGTTCGTCGGATAACGGAAAGGTAACCGCATCGGTGGGGATAGCCTGGTATTTTTTAAAATAAGAAAATACCGGGGAAGGTAGCACTGGCTAGCTTACCATCAATTGCCTTGAGGTATTGGCGCGATGATGCCAACGCTAAAAACGCATTTGGAGGCCAGGGCTGGTTACCCTTCCCCCTCCTCTGCTTCGGTAGGATATTGATTTTTAAACCGATCCCCGTGTCGGCGCAAGTACTCTTGTAGCAGCGCAGCTTGCCGTTCGGCGGGCCATTGGGGATGCTTTGTGTACAGGTCGCGTTCCCGGCGCTGGCGAAAGGCTTCGTAGAGGGTCACCGCACAGGCCACCGAGATGTTGAGGCTTTCGGCCATGCCCATTTGGGGAATGATAAAATTGCCATCGGAATGGGCCAGGGCCGCCTCGCTGAGGCCATCGTGTTCGTTGCCAAAGAGTAGGGCCACGGGGGCCGCCAGATCGAGCTGGTGCAGGCCTACCGCGTCTTCGGAGAGGTGGGTACTGAGAATCCGTTGGTATTTGCTTTTGACGTGCTCAAAGCAGGCTTGGGGGTCGCGGTAGAGGTGCACGTCGAGCCACTTGCGGGTACCGGCGGAGGTGCGTTTGCCCAGCTTAAAGCGGCGTTCGTCGAGGTGGGTTTCGGTAAAGAGGACAAAGATTTCCTTGATCCCCACGGAGTCGCAGCTGCGCATGACCGCTCCGATGTTGTGGGGGTCGTGTACATTTTCCAAAATTACCGTTAGGTCCGGCTGTCGTTGCTGGACTACCCGCCGAAATTTAGCGAGCCGGCGGTCCGTCATTTTCTTCATCGTCGATTCTATTGGCTAAATCGGTACAATTGATCGCTGGTAAAGGTCCATTCCGGGGTGCGGAGCGTTTCCCCAAAGTCGAGCGGATACCAGGGCGAAAGCTCCCTAGCATTGGGATTTTTCAAGATATGGATATTTTGGGCGGGCATGTAACTTTGGGCCAACAAAAATAACCGGTGGCCCAACCCAATTTACAACACATAAACCACCAGAACCGCGAGTACGGGGAAACCAACCAAGATAAATAAATAACCCCACCGCAGCAACGACGGACGAAAGGGGCGCA